>NZ_JBHFNP010000235.1:0-115933 GCF_041929235.1 Microseira sp. BLCC-F43 | reverse complement strand
AACCAATGCTTGTATTTCATCAGATTTTGATAGATCGACTAAAGTATAGAATTTGATGTTATCGAAGGTTACAGTAACAACATATTTTCCCGATTGACCGCCGCCAATTGACATATAAGTTTCTTCATCTGCTCCCAAGGTGACTAAAGTTTTACTTTTGCCATCTAATTCGCGAATCGCTGTTTCTATTTGATGCCAATTTGGGTTGTCGATTAAGCTACCTTCATCCTGGTTGCCAATCCAGTTTTCTACTGTCATATCTGACACAAACATTATTGTCTCCTCCTTTTTGGGGGGGTAACTGTTATTGTTTTGATTTCAGTTGGCGTAATAATTTCTAATTCTTCTATTCCTAACTGCCAAGCCATAGAATTTACACCTCCTCTTACACCGCAAGCCGCGCAAAGATTGCGATCTACAATTAAACGGGCTTTCCCACCTCTAATACCTGCATCCGCCGCTTGTTGAAAAGCATCAGCCTCGGCGTGACCTTTGGTGATTGGATTGACAATTAAGGTTATCTGCCGGGGATTAGGATTATTTCTGGCGTTGATACCAAAGAAGCTTTGACCGCTTATTTCTAGTTTAGCTATCGTTGAGTTGTCGGTTTCGCTACCAGCAGGAGGTAAACCGAGGCGCTGTCTATATTCAGCTAGATCGTCAAAGACACCGTTCGTATTCTCCTCTCTTTGGGCTTTTTTTCCCTATTTTGCTTAATTATCGCACTTCATTGCTCTTGGGTAAGGCGATCGCTTTTTTAATTTAAACCGCAGAGACGCAGAGGACGCAGAGGAAGAACAAGGGAGTCGCGCTTTCTAATTTACACCGCAGATGCAGGCAGATAAACGCACTTCCCATTGTGAATTAACAGTTGCTTGCCGCTGTCTGAACTATCCGTATGTTTCCCCAAAGACGGATAGCAGTGAGTGTTTTTACGGTTACAGTGTACCTAAGTACAGCGGCGAGGGTAAAAGCCCACTCTTTTGTCCTATTAAGTTGATAACTTTACAATAACTTAAAAAAGCAGCCCCTTTCAATCAAGATTATAAAAAGTTTTTTTGAATAAAAATTCAGTGAAATCGCGATTGATATTTTTTTTTTATTAATTAATTTAGATTTAATTGAAACAGGTTATTGAGGACTAAATACATGGGTTGAGTTAACTCATGAAGTAGTCATCAAATGGTGCAATACAGCGCGTGCAAAGTGCATAACTTTGTCTTCGCATTCCCAATAAAAATACAGACCAAATCGGTTAAAAGGAAAGTCCATGACAAGTCCATCTGTTTTCGGAATTAATCTCAATTCCAGACATTATCAAGCGCAAGGTAACAAGTTTGTCGCAGCCAACAACGATCCTAATTATTTGTGGTGTACTGAATTCGCTTATGGTCGAGCGATGGAAAAGGGATTGTTTGGGAACAACCAAGGAATCGGAGCGCCAATTCGGGGTAATGCGGGTTTCTGGGATGATAATGTAGGCTCAAACAATTGGGGGCGTCAGGTTCGCGCCAATAGTATTGTTGTCTGGGACCCGAATCAAGGTGGAGCTGGTAATGTAGGTCATGTGGGATTTGTTGAGCGAGTCAATTCAGATGGTTCATTTACCATCTCAGAAGCGAATTGGGGTAGTGCCAGAGGAACGTTTAACTCGCGCACTATTACTCGCGGCAGCAATGCGTTTAACACAGCTAAATTTATTTATCTGTCAGGCGGTAGTACTCCTCCTCCTCCTACAAATCCTTTCAGAGGAACTGAAGGCAACGATCGCATTGATGGGAATTCCGGTAACAACACTTTAGAAGGTTTGGGAGGAAATGACACCCTGTATGGTGAAGCTGGTAACGATGTCGTATTGGGTGGCGCTGGAAATGATTACCTTGATGGTTATGCCAGTTATCGCAATACTGAATTTGACACTTTAACGGGTGGTTCTGGCGTAGATACTTTTGCTCTTGGTAATACAAGGCAGGGAGCATTCTACCAAGGCGAAGGTCACGCAGTCATTACGGATTACTCATTTCGAGATGACTATATCCAACTTCGAGGAAGCGCCAGCGGCTACAGGTTGGCTGTTAGTGGTTCAGACACGTTAATTTACCTCAACAATAGCAACGATCTGATTGGTATTGTGAAGGGAGTAACAGACATGAGTCTAACTGCAAGACCAGGAAGGGTAGATTTTACGTTTGTATAACCAGATACCCGACTTCTTAGAGAATACGCCCCCCTGATTTTATAGCCCGCGCAGGCGGGCTTTGTTTGTGTAGCCCTACCCTTAAGGGTAGGGAGTATTGGAAGCAAATTTCGTATCACAATGCGATCGCCCTTTTCCTATTCTAAAACGCAAAGAAGTCTGGTAACTTCTGCGAAATCCAACTTCTGAAATTTTATGCCGAACGACTAAAGTCGCGGCTACACAAACAAAGACCGCCTGCGCGGTCTATAAGAATAATAAGGGGGGGTTAGGGGGGATCGGATTTGGTATCATTTCAAACTCTATATCAACCAAACATCCCGCCAAAAAAGTCGATTGTTTCCTTCAACGCCGCGATAAACGCATCAATTTCTTCCCGCGTGTTGTAGAAATACAAACTCGCTCTCGCAGTAGATGCAACGTTCAAATAACGGTGTAAAGGTTGCGTACAATGATGCCCAGAACGAATGGCAATCCCAGACTGATCTAACATTGTAGATAAGTCGTGGGGATGAACTTCTCCCGCAGTAAATGCAGCGAGTGCAGCTCTACCTTCTCCATTTTGATCTGGTTTTGGCCCGTAAATTCGGATGTCGGGAATTTGCTGCAATTTCTCGCATAAATATGCGGTCAATTCGGCTTCGTAGGCGTGGATTTTGTCCATGCCGATGTTAGTAAGATAATCTACTGCTGCACCGAGCGCGATCGCTTCCGCTATAGCAGGTGTCCCCGCTTCAAATTTGTGCGGAATATCGGCATAGGTAGATCTCTCTAAAAACACATCCGCAATCATTTCCCCGCCACCTAAAAACGGCGGCATCGCCCGCAGTATATTTTGTTTTCCGTATAAGAAGCCGATCCCGGTGGGGCCGCACATCTTGTGACCCGATGCTACGAGCCAATCGCAGTCGATATCCTGCACGTTGAGCGGGATGTGGGGGGCAGCTTGGCAGGCATCAATTAATACCTTGGCTCCGTAATGGTGAGCGATCGCGCAAATCTCTTTCACCGGATTTATGCATCCCAGGGTGTTGGAAACATACACGGTGGAGACTAATTTAGTCTTATCGGATACGAGTTTTTTGAACTGTTCTAAATCGAATTCTTCGTTTTGATTCAGTTCGACAAATTTCAACACCGCGCCGGTTTTTTGGGCGACAAATTGCCAGGGAACTAAGTTGCTGTGATGTTCCATTACGGTGAGGATGATTTCATCTCCCCTTTGGAGGTTTGTCATTCCCCAAGCATAAGCAACTAAGTTAATTGCTTCGGAAGCGTTACGGGTATATATAATTTCTTCTGTTAAAGCAGAGTTAACAAATTTAGCTACTTTTACCCGCGCAGCTTCATAAGCGTCTGTCGCTTTGGCGCTGAGGGTGTGGACGCCGCGGTGGACGTTGGAATTATATTGTTCGTAATAGTCTCTAATCGCATTTAGCACCGCCAATGGTTTTTGAGAGGTGGCGGCGTTATCGAGGTAAACTAATGGTTTGCCGTTGACTTCTTGGTGCAAAATGGGGAAGTCAGCGCGAACTTTTTCAGCTAAGGTTTTTTCTTTGGTAACAGTCATGGTTGGGTGGTTGCTAATTGTTAATTGCTAATTGCTAATTGCTAATTGCTAATTGCTAATAAGTTAATATTTTTTTATTAGCCATTAGCCATTAGCCATTAGCGATTACCGTTTCATCAAATTGACGGCAGAATACAGGGTTTCCCGTAAAGAAGCTATGGGGAGTCGATTTAAGATTTCGGCGGCGAAGGCGTTAATCAACAGGTTGCGGGAGTCTTCTTGATTTAATCCCCGACTTTGCAGGTAAAAGACTTCATCATCTTCTAATTGACTCACCGTTGCGCCGTGGGAACATTTGACGTTATCGGCGGTAATTTCTAGCTGGGGTTTGGTATCGACTCTCGCTTTGGGGGAGAGTAACAAATTCCGACTTAATTGCGCGGCGTTGGTGAGTTGTGCCGGTTTGGGAACGAAGATTTTCCCGTTAAATACGCCGTGGGCTTTATCGGCGACAATGCATTTATGAATTTGGTTAGTAGTGCCGTGAGGTTTGGTAAGTTTAATCGCGCTGTGGGTATCTGCTAACTGTTCGTTAGCAATCATGGTCAAACCGTTGAGATTGGTTTCTGTTTGTTCGCCCGTCTGCAAAACTTCTAGGTTGTGGCGCGATATTTTGGCGCCTAAACTAATCGCATTACAAGTATAGCGACTGTCGCGGGCTTGGGCGATCGCACTCAGTCCCACATGATAAGCTTCCCCACTTTCTCGTTGCAGGCGAGTGTGGTTAACCGTCGCATTTTCCCCCACCCAAACTTGCGTCACTGCGTTGGTAAAAGTCGAGCCTTTACCGATCGCCGTATAATCTTCCACAAAGGTAATGCTGCTACCCGGTTCGGCAATTACTAAACAGTGTGGTAAAGATAGAGTTGGTGTTTCTCCAGGCGTCGCTATATAGAGGATGTGGATAGGCGTTTCAATTGCCTGATTTTTGGGTACGTATATAACCGCCGCATCGACTAACCCCGCCATATTTAACCCCGCGAATACATCGTGGTATTCTTGGGATTGGGAGAGGTATTGTTGGATGCGATCGCTATAATTTCCCGGTGCTTGGGTTAAGTTCCCAGCAAAAAATTCCATCCCCAACGTTGGTAGCAGCGACGCATCTATCGATGATAGAGAAGGTACATAATAACCATTCACGAAAACAATTCGCAACGGCAGCGCATTCTTATCCCTAACTGGTAAAGTCAAATCGGATAATTTCAGGGAAGATTCGCGATTCACATCGGGAACTTGGAAAGGAATATCCAAAATTTCGGATATATCCGTAAACCGCCATTCCTCATCTTTAGTAGTAGGAAACTTACTGCCAAGGACATATTCAACAGCAGCATCGCGCACATCTTTTAAACCGTGGGCGCAAGCTTCCCGCTTCGCCTTTCCCAGCTTGCGACACTGATTAACTAACTCTGGCAAATAAGCATCGCGAGAGGCAACTTTAGTATTCATTACACCGTCACCTCAGCCGCACTTTCTTGCATTACCCAATCGTAACCCCGCTCTTCCAATTCCAACGCTAATTCCTTCGTTCCCGTGCGAATAATTCGCCCATCCGCCATTACGTGAACGTAATCGGGAACTATATAATTCAACAACCGCTGATAGTGGGTAATAACCAACATCGCATTCTCAGCATTTGCCAATTCATTTACCCCATTGGCAACGATTTTTAGCGCATCGATATCCAACCCCGAATCAGTTTCATCCAAGATGGCTAACTTCGGTTCTAATAAAGCCATTTGCAGAATTTCATTCCGCTTCTTTTCACCACCCGAAAAACCTTCATTTACACTCCGCCCCAAAAAACTGGAATTCATCTTCACCAATTCCAGCTTTTGCTCAACCAAATCTTGAAAATCAAACGCATCCAACTCTTCCAAACCCTTACTCTTGCGATGGGAATTATAAGCCACCCGCAAGAAATCCAAATTACTCACACCCGGAATTTCCAAAGGATATTGGAACGCCAAAAATATTCCCGCCCTCGACCTTTCTTCCGGTTCCAATTCAAACAGATTTTGCCCTTGGAAAATCACCTCGCCACCAGTCACCTCGTAAGCAGGATGCCCCGCCAAAACCTTAGACAAAGTACTCTTTCCAGAACCATTCAACCCCATAATCGCGTGGATTTCTCCCGCCTTTACTTCCAGATTCAAACCCTTAAGAATCTGATTCCCATCTACATCCGCAGTGAGATCCCTCACCGATAGGATAACCTCACTATTCTCTCTAATCATCTTCCTTCCCTTCTTCCTTCGCGTCCTTCGCGCCTTCGTGGTTCATTAATCAAGGTGGATGATACCCACCCAAAATCTCTTTCTACTCTCTTCTCTGCGTTCTCTGCGTCTCTGCGGTTCAATTAAACCGAGACAATCCCTCTTGAAAGCGTTCCCAGACAAGAGCCTGGGAACGAGAGAGTGGCAGTACAATTAACCAACGCTGCCTTCTAACTTCAAGCTCAACAACTTGTCAGCTTCCACGGCAAATTCCATCGGCAATTGATTAAACACATCTTTACAGAATCCGCTAATCATCATCGAAACAGCATCTTCCGCAGAAATGCCCCGTTGAGCAAAATAGAATAGCTGCTCTTCCCCAATCTTAGAAGTAGAAGCTTCATGCTCTACTTTACCCGTGTTGTTTTGCACTTGGATATAGGGAAAAGTATTCGCTTGGGCGTTATCCCCAATCAACATCGAGTCGCATTGGGAATAGTTACGCGCGCCTTTAGCATTGGGGCCAAATTTCACCAAACCGCGATAGCTATTTTGCGAATTACCAGCAGAAATACCCTTAGAAATAATCGTGCTGCGGGTATTTTTGCCGATGTGTACCATCTTCGTCCCGGTGTCGGCTTGTTGCTTGTTATTGGTTAGCGCAACCGAGTAAAATTCACCTACGGAATTATCGCCCACTAACACGCAACTGGGATATTTCCAGGTAATCGCAGAACCCGTTTCCACCTGCGTCCAAGAAATTTTGGAATTGACGCCTTGGCACAATCCCCGCTTGGTGACGAAGTTGTAGATTCCGCCTTTGCCGTTTTCGTCGCCCGCGTACCAGTTTTGCACGGTCGAATACTTAATTTCGGCGTTATTTAAGGCAACTAATTCCACCACGGCGGCGTGCAATTGATTGGTGTCGAACATGGGGGCGGTACAACCTTCCAAGTAAGACACGTAGCTGTCATCTTCGGCGACGATTAAGGTGCGTTCAAATTGTCCCGACTCTCCGGTATTGATGCGGAAGTAGGTGGACAATTCCATCGGACAACGAACGCCTTTGGGAATATAAACAAACGAACCATCGCTAAATACCGCCGAGTTGAGCGCGGCGAAATAATTATCCGCGATGGGGACGACGCTACCCAAATATTTCTGGATTAATTCGGGATGTTCCTGCAACGCTTCGGAGATGGAACAGAAGATGACGCCTTCCTTCGCCAGCTTTTCCTTAAAGGTTGTCGCGACGGAGACGCTATCGAAGATCGCATCCACCGCTACGTTGGAGAGGCGCTTTTGTTCGGATAGGGGAATACCCAGCTTCTCGAAGGTTTCCAGCAGGGTGGGATCTACTTCCTCGATGCTGTTGAGCTTTTTCTTTTGCTTGGGAGCAGAGTAGTAGATAATATCTTGATAGTTAATCGGAGGATAGGTGACGTGGGGCCAGGTTGGCTCGGTCATCTTCAGCCACTGGCGATAGGCTCGCAGGCGAAACTCCAGCATGAACTCCGGTTCGTTCTTTTTGGCGGAGATCAGGCGCACGACATCCTCGTTTAAGCCCTTGGGAATCGTATCTGTTTCGATATTGGTGACGAAACCGTACTTATAGGGCTGATTGACTAATGTTTGAACCGTAGGACTCATTCTCGTGTGTTCTCTCGTGTTCTAGACGATTCTCTTAAGGATGGCAGTCAGGCTGGGAGCATCTATCGCGAGCTGAGCGGATGGATGCCAACCCTTACTAAAGAGACATTACAATAGAGTAAAACAACATTTTTGTTGCTTAACTCTATTTTAAGCTACATTAGCAACAATCATGTTGTCAAAGTCAAATAGAATTTTTTTTCGTTTTGGCTCTCGGTGTAGGACTTTAGGGGCGATGATGGCGACTACTCAGCAACCTTCCACCAAACAGGACATCCTGCAACACTTACTGGAGCGGGGTCAAGCGACAGCGCAGGAGTTGGCAGATGCTCTCGATATTAGCCCGCAAGCGGTGCGGCGTCATTTAAAGGACTTAGATGCGGAAGATTTAATCGAGTACCAAACGCTGCAAGTGGGGATGGGGCGTCCGCAGCATGTATACAAGCTTAGTCGCAAGGGGCGAGATCGCTTCCCCGACAGTCACGGTAAATTTGCCGTCTCCCTCCTGGATACCCTCGCAGAAACTATGGGCTATGACCAGGTGAATACCATTCTCCGCAAACAGTGGGAACGCAAAGGGATGGATTATCGCGTACGCGTCGGTAGCGGATCGTTAAGCGATCGCGTCGCCAGATTGGTCGAACTTCGCAAAGCCGAAGGCTACATGGCAGAATACTATCCGGTAGAATCAAATAATTCCCAGGATGCGGCTCCCCGCTTCATGTTCACCGAGCATAATTGTGCCATTGCCGACGTTGCCGAAACTTTCCCCAGCGTCTGCGGTCACGAATTAGAAATGTTTTCTCTAGTGTTGCCCGATTGTACCGTAGAACGCACCCACTGGTTAATTAACGGCGAACATCGCTGCGGTTATTTAATTACCAAATTAGGGACTAGGGGCTAGGGAAGAAACAAAATAAATCTAAAATCTAAAATCTGCAATCTGCAATTAACATGAACGCACCACAACAACCAGGAACGCAGTTTTTATCTTTGGAAGAAGCTTATAAAGTGGATGCTGCGTTGTTAGCTTCCCATGAAAAGTTTTTAACCAGAATCACAATTTCATCCCAAAAGTTATTAAAGCATATTGCTGGAGAATACGGCGTTAAAATTGAAGATTTGACTACGGATCAAATTATTGCCTGGTTTGAAAAAGATGGGAAAATTCGCCGCGAACAAGGAACCGAAGCGGCATTTTTGAAGTGGTAAACCTTGCTTACCCTCAAGAGTACCAACAATCTAGAAGCATTATTTTGAATAAGTTACAAAATTCAATCGACCGTTAACATGAACCCCATAAAGCTTCACATAGGCGGCAAACAGCCACACCCAGATTGGAAAATCTTAGATATTCAAGAACGTCCAGAAGTTAACTTTGTGTGTAATGCTAACTGCCTCCAGCAGTTTGAGGATAATTCTATCGAAGCCATTTATGCTAGCCACGTACTGGAACATTTCCACTACTCACTCAATGACGAACTCAGCAAAACTCTAAGGGAGTGGTATCGGGTTCTTCAACCAGGAGGAAAGCTTTTTATTAGCGTGCCAGATTTACGAGTTCTATGTTGGTTATATTTAAATCCTAACCTGTCTCTGATTGAAAGACACTACTTGATGGCAGTGATGTTTGGAGGCCAAAATGACGAGCATGATGTTCATAAAGCTGGTTTTGATTTTGATATTTTGACCTTTTATTTAGAGAAAGCAGGTTTTCAGGAATGTACTCAAGTAGAAGAATTTGGGATATTTGACGATAATAGCAGTTATCGAATATTAGATACGTTGATAAGTTTAAATGCGCTCGCAACTAAGTAGAAAATTTATCACTACAGTTAAGTGAAATTAAGCTAGGAAAAACTTACTAAAAAGCCTGAATTAGAGAAAGAGTAGAGCGATCCCTATGGTTACAACTCCAGTAAAAAAACTAACTTTTGCAGAATTCCTCGAACAGTATCCAGACGGTTATGGGATTTTTGAACTCGTAAATGGAGAAATTGTGAGAGTAGAACCAACTAGATCGCATAAGAATGTAGCCAGATTTATAATGCTATCATTCAATGATGAAATTAGGCGATTGAACCTTGACTATATTGCCGATCAGACTGTACTCATCAGAACTGTCACCGCCAATGGACAAGAACAAGGTAGAAACCCCGATGTGAGTGTAGTTAAGGCATCTTTGTGGAACTCGAACGTAACAGCTTATGGTGCGCTGATCGAACCAATTCAGTTAGCTGTAGAAGTCACCTCAACGAACTGGGATGATGATTACGTTGATAAATTAGATGAGTATCAACGACTGGGTATAGCTGAATATTGGATTGTTGATTATTTAGCTATTGCTTCTAGAAATTATCTGGGAAATCCCAAAGTTCCTACAGTATTTGTTTATCACTTAATTGAAGGTCAATACCAAGTCACATCATTTAGAGGCGATGATAAAATTATCTCTCTCACTTTCCCAGAATTAGAGATAACGGTTGAGCAAGTTGTAAACAGCAGTCAGATGGGAAAACTTTAAAATTACAGATGGCAGATTTGAGATTGCAGATGTTCTTTTAAATCAGGACTTACGCAAACACCAAAGTTTCTCTGAAAAATCATCGGTTTGAAAACGAGAGATCGCTGCCAAGTTACCCGGTTTCTACGCTCTTCGTGCGGCAGTCCTGTAAAATCTAAAATCTGCCATCTCAAATCTAAAATTCCTCTAGTCTCCCAAATAAATCCCCAATCCTTTGGCAGTTTTAACCAGAGTCCCATTGGGATCTACTGCTCTGTATTGCGCTATTGCTTCCCCAATTGGCACGCTGACTACTTGGCGATTTTGCCAACCCACCATATGGTCGTATTTACCTTCGGCAATTAAATCAACTGCCGCTACTCCAAAAGCAGAAGCAATTAATCGATCTAATGGAGAAGGAGTCCCCCCCCGTTGAATGTGTCCCAAAACAATCACCCGCGTTTCCGCACCCGTACAAGCAGAAATTCGATCTGCCAAATAATCCCCAATGCCACCTAATCGACATTGTCCCAAACGATTGGTGCGGGTAACTGTCTCACCCGTATCTGTACGCACTGCCTCGGATACAACTATTAAAGAATAGTTTTTTCCCCGATCTTGACGTTCAAAGAGTTTCTGACAAAGATTGTCCAGACTATAAGGAATTTCCGGAATCAGAATTACATCCGCACCCCCGGAAATTCCGGCACTGATGGCGATGTGTCCCGCATCCCGCCCCATCACTTCTAAAATCATCACCCGACTGTGACTGGCAGCGGTAAAATGCAATCGGTCGATTGCTTCTGTGGCAATGTTAACCGCAGTATCGCATCCGATAGAATGCTCGGTAACTCCCACGTCATTATCAATCGTTTTGGGAATTCCTACCAGATTGAGATTGCCTTGTTGGGCAATTTTTCGCAAAATTGCCAGACTTCCATCCCCGCCAATGCCGATGATGGCGTCTAAACCGAGTTCGTGGTAGCCTGCGATAATTTCAGACGAGCGATCGGAAATGGTTCCATCCGGCATCGGGAAGGCAAAAGGGTTGCCTTCATTGGTTGTTCCCAACACCGTCCCGCCTGCGGTTAGCAACGAATCCACTTTATCGATACCAAGCGGCATCACTTTCGGCGGATGGTGCATCAATCCTTGGGTAGCTTGACGAATTCCCAACACTTCCCAACCATAGCTTCCCACAGCGCGGTGTACCACCGCCCGAATGGCAGCATTTAAGCCAGCACAGTCGCCGCCGCTGGTTAAAATGCCAATGCGTTTATGTTCTCCCATATTCTTTTATGTCAATTGCGTGAACTGCGCCATCCATCAGTCAAGCATCAAATGCTACAAAAACCAGAATTTTAATAATTTTATTGGCATATAGGTGGCCTATTGAGGTAATCTATCTCTTGCAGTAACAGCTATGGGTCTATTTATGCTTCCGAGTATTTCTACTATTCCACTGATCCAACTTGCATCGGGCGATCGCCTCTCGCTCCAAGTCTATAAATTCATCGGTGCTAAACCAGGTAAAAAAGCTTATTTACAAGCTAACTTACATGGTGCAGAAATCGTCGGCAATGCCGTCATTCACCAGTTAATCGAATTCTTGACAAATGCCAACGAAACTGATATTGCCGGTGAAATTTGGCTAGTTCCCGTTTGTAATCCTTTTAGCACCAACCAGCGCACTCATAACTTTTCTACAGGAAGATTTAACATTTACGATGGTAAAGACTGGAACCGCATTTTTTGGGATTATGAAAAAGACTGCGAAGATTTAGAAGAATTCGCTAAATATCAGATAGATTTGGATGCCGAAACGATGAGAAAAAACTATTTGGAAAAAATTAGATATGGCTGGGAAAAGCAAGGGGAAAAAATCAAATCTCCCCAGGGAGTATCTTTGATCAAGTATTATCGATATCACCTGCAATCTTTGTGTTTAGATGCAGATTATGTAATTGACATCCACAGTTCTAGCAATCAATCAATAGATTACATTTATGGGTTTCCGGGAAGAGAAGAAAGCGCAAAAGCTTTCTTGCTCGATTATGAAATTTTACTCAACGAATACGATGGCAATGCTTTTGACGAAGCGTTCTTGAAACCTTGGTTAGCATTAGAGGATAGTTTGGCAGACTTGGGAAAATCGATTAAGTTTGATATAGAATCCTGGACATTTGAACTCGGTTCGGGTATGGAAATGAATCCCGAATCGGTGAAAAAAGGCGTGCTGGGAATTAAAAATTATTTGGCACAAAAAGGCATATTATCCATTTCTGGGTTTCCCCTGCCAGAAACCGCATCGCATCAAATCAATTTTATCCTCAAAACTCAGATAAAAAAATACTATGCTCCGGCAGGGGGGATGGTTCAATCTAGAGTTGAATTGGGGAAAAAAGTTAACGCGGGAGAGCGGATTTATCAAATTCTCAGCTTTAATAAAGAAGAGAAGTTACCGACTTTGATTGATGTTCAGGCGGAAAAAGCAGGATTGGTTTTTGATGTAGCAACTAATCACGGAGTTAACCAAAGCGAGTATGTACTAACTTTGGTGGAATTTGAGGATTGATATCATGTCCGGTCGATTACCAATAATTAGGAGTAGGGAACATTATTAACGTTATCTGTTTGTCCGAGATATCTATTATGTTCCCTACGCAACGACGCAGTGAGGTTTTTTTATTATGGGCAATTCAACGGACATGATATGAGGGAATATGCGATCGCATCCATTTCCCCCTGCGATGCGAACGCGAGTGCGTCGGGTGTGCATATCGCTAAACCCCAACTTGTTACACTAGATCTTGGACTTCACGCTGTGAGTAGTCGAACACCCCAGCACCGCATCTGCGTTAAACACAATCGCAAATTTAGCATTGGGGATTAACTGTCGAATTATCTGCATATAACCCTCTGCATCAGAGCGATTGTAGAATTGGGCTACAGTGATTCGCTGCATATTCGGAAGCAAACGAACAATCAACCACTTGTTGAGGCGGTCTTTGTAAGGCATAATTGAATTCATCTCCATTAGTGTTGGAGCCAGAGCCAGTCAAAGTGCTTTTCCAGGGCAAAGACTGGCTTCTGACTTTTATTGGACTTTACCTGTACGTTTCCCAATGCCATAGAAAACTCCAGAAATTAGGGTTTGGCTTTGGAAATATTATCTTCAACTGGCAAACTTCAACGATCTCTAACTCCTTGGTAAATCTCCTAAAAGCTGTTTCGCTCAAAAAGATAACACGCTTTTTAAGTCTTTCTATGAAATCAATATTTTTTTACATAATTAACTACATATAATCAACTGAATATATATAGTTAACTGAAAGGCGCTTGACAGCTACATAGTTAGTTCTGAAATAGAGTAATCTAAAATTTAAAACCCAAAATATAACATCAAATGTCATTAGGGAAAAAGCTAAGAGAAAGACGGGAAAGTCTTGGTTTAACGCGCATACAAGTGGCGGAAGCGTGTAATGTTGTCCAATCAACCGCGATCAACTGGGAAACAGATAGACACGTACCCAAACTATACCCAGCGCAGATGAAAGCATTGTGTGACTTGCTGAATTTCACGCTAGAAGATTTAGTAGAGATCTAAAAGGGTGATGCGATCGCTAGGTTGACTAGACCTCTGGCAAAAATCTTTGAGGCGGGCAGAATGCCCACCCCACAAAACCAGAAAAATTCTTGTGGGGTGGGCGTCGGTGCCCGCCCTTCAAATCGTCTCAAAAGGAATTTTACAAGAGGTCTACTATATTGGCATACTCAAACCTTTCAAACGACGCGCCTTCTGATCTGCGGTCAAACCCTTACTTTGAACCAATACCCCAAAACCGCCCAATCCCATCGGGTTAATTAACTGATGTAACGCCTCGCGACGTTGCAAAACTTGATGGATTGCTTGAGGATTTGTAGCATCAATCGAAGACAGGGAAGCCATGCGCGAACCCAATCCCAACGCCATCAAAAAAAATTCCTGCTTCACAAAACCAACCTTCTGCAACCCGCACAATTCACCCCACCGTTCCAACGCGGTAAAATCGACATGAGCGGTAATATCTTGCCTGCCAATATTCACGTAGGGATTATCGTGATGTCGGTGTCGATAGTAACACTGCAATGTCCCTTGTTGCCGCGCCGGAGTGTAATAACGGTCAGCAGAGTAGCCATAATCAATAGTGAGCAAATATCCCTGCTTGAGTTTATTTGATACCATACTCACCCAGTCCAATGCTGCCAGATTTACCTCGCTGCGATATCCATCCGGATAAGCACTCGATGGTAATTGAATTCCAACCAATTGGAAATACTCGGCAAGTTTGGGGGTTGAAGGTTCGCCCGTCACCTCTACAAACCCTTTTTTCTCAGAAGATTGAGTTAAATTTAAAGGAATCGATCGATCTGGTGCTACCATGTCCAAAGCGTAAGAGGGTGGCGGTATAACTATGGGATCGATTCCTATCAACGACTGAGAAACATATATTTCTCGCAGTTGACCTTGTTCAATTACAAACAGATGGACGGGAAAAGCATCGACTAATTCATTAGAAAAAACCACCCCGATAATTGAGTCATTTGGTATTTCTTCTAAAGCGCACCACTTTAAAGGCAATCCTTGTAAACGCTGCTGCTGTTCTCGTTTGATACCAATCGATTTTTCAACAATGATATATTCCAAAACATTGAAAAAATCAGGGTATTGCAGTTGTAAATATTTCAGAATATCTGCCGCTAAAATTCCCTGACCCGCCCCCATTTCTCCGAGGGTAAAAGGCGATGGTTTTCCCAGAATTTCCCACATATTGACAAATTGCTCTGCTAGCAACTCGCCAAAGTCAGAACCAAGGTGAGGAGAGGTGAAAAAGTCACCTTGCGGCCCGATGTGGGCGGCGTTGGTGGCATAATACCCTTGCTGTGGGTGGTATAATACCAAATCCATGTATTCAGCAAAAGTAATTTGTTGCTGGGGATTTTCGGCAATCGAGAGCGCGATCGCATCGCACAAAGCTTGATTGTTGTCGTTAAGATCGGATTGTTGGACTACCATAAAATATTTTCTTTAAACCAATTCGGCTCGGCGAATTGTCTGGTTTATTCAATATTTTACCTGTTTAATTCGCTGCGGTGTCGTTTTTCCGCACGTTCTTATTAGGGGCGGGTTTATCGAAATATTTCCTGGTTCCGCCGACAGGTTGGTTAAACCCGCCCCTACTACAAACCACATAAAAAAATAGAGCAGCCGCACCTTGATGCAACTGCTCTTATTTAAACTCGCAGCGATATTTCCTAACGATCTACCGAACCCATGATGATGTCAATACTGCCCAAAATTGCCACAATATCGGCAACTTTTACCCCCTTGAGCAGGTGAGGGAAGATTTGCAGGTTGTTGAAATCTGCTGCACGAATTTTCCAGCGCCAAGGGAAAACATTATCATCCCCAATAATGTAAATTCCCAGCTCGCCTTTGCCGCTTTCAATGCGGACATAGTGTTCGCCTTTAGGAATCTTAAAAGTTGGGGCAATTTTCTTACTGATGAATTGGTAATCAAAACCGTTCCATTCAGATTTTGGCCCTTCTTGCATCCGCTTAGCTTCCAGGTTCTCATAAGCGCCACCGGGAAGTCCTTTCAAGGCTTGGCGGAGAATTTTAACCGACTCGCGCATTTCGCGAATCCGTACTAAGTAACGAGCGAAACAATCTCCCGCTGTTTCCCACTGTACTTCCCAATCAAAATCGTCGTAGCATTCGTAGCGATCAACTTTCCGCAAGTCCCACTTGACGCCAGACGCGCGCAGCATCGGACCGGAAAGCGCCCAGTTGATGGCTTCTTCGCGGGTAATAGTGCCGATACCTTCCACCCGACGGCGGAAGATCGGGTTATCGGTAATCAAGCGCTCGTATTCGTCTACTTTGGGATCGAAGTAGTCGCAGAAGTCTTCGCACTTATCTACCCAACCATAAGGCAAATCAGCCGCAACGCCGCCGATGCGGAAATAGTTGTTGTTAACGAGGCGATAACCTGTGGCAGCTTCCCACAGGTCGTAAATCAGTTCCCGTTCGCGGAAGATATAGAAAAATGGAGTTTGAGCGCCAACGTCCGCCAAAAATGGCCCCAACCACAGCAAGTGATTCGCGATGCGGTTTAATTCCAGCATGATGACGCGGATATAGCTGGCGCGTTTGGGGACGGGAATATCTGCTAGTTTTTCCGGCGCGTTGACAGTGACAGCTTCGTTAAACATCCCCGCCGCGTAGTCCCAGCGGCTGACGTAGGGGACGTACATAATATTGGTGCGGTTCTCGGCAATTTTTTCCATGCCGCGATGCAGGTAGCCAATCACCGGTTCGCAATCGATCACATCTTCCCCATCCAGGGTGACGATTAACCGCAACACCCCGTGCATCGAGGGATGGTGCGGCCCCATGTTGAGTATCATGGGTTCCGTTTTCGTTTCAATTCTTGCCATAGAAGCGCAATTTTAATTTTTGTTTCGCTCTTTAGATTATATTGGCTTATGCTTGCACAGCTGAGTTATCGCTGGCGAGAGTAGCCATAGCAAATTCTTTGGCTAAAGATTGGCTGGTCTTGAGCGTTCTATCTATTTTTGCTTAAGTACCACCAAAGTAATATCGTCAAAAACTTTCTGCTTGCCGATATGTCGCCCTAGGTCGTCAATCGCTGCTTGCCGAATTTGTGCGGCTGATTGGTGACGGTTTTGTGGCGCCACTTCCCACAGTCGCTCTCATCCGTATTGCCGTTTATTAATATCTGGGGCTTCCGTAATTCCATCCGTATTTTCCTTATTTATGGCAACATAATTGACCAAATTTAGTGGCAAACTATCGCTACTTTTTACTGGCAAAGATTGCAATACTTCTACTCGCCCATCAAGCTCTAGTGCAGCTTCAATCGTTATAGCGGTTTAATACAACAGCGGCTAGAGGCGCACTGCTGTGACCCCCTTCACCAATAGACCGCTGGCAAAAGTATCTAACCTGCCAGGGAATAAATTCCAAGGCTGAAGTTTTGTACGGCAAATTTGTTCAGACAATCAATCACCATTTAGAGGGTATTTGTAACTACTTGCAGCCCCATGTTGAGTATCATGGGTTTTTCAATTCTTGCCATAGAACAGCAATTTTAATTTTTGTTTCGTTCGCTTAATTATATTGGCTTATGGGTGAGCAGTTAGGTTAAAACAGACGGTTATAGGCATAGCAAAATCTTTGGCTAAAGATTGGCTAGTCTTGAGCAATTATTCATAGTGGTGCAGAACAATGGCAATGCGGCAAGAACAGTTTGATGGATTAGTTCAGCGTTTAGAGAATTTTGCCCGTCAGCAACCTGGGATTTATAAACTGCGCGTTGGTCTTTTGGCTGTGCTTGGCTACGCTTATATTTTCTTAGTTTTGGCAGTTTTGTTAGCGGTTGTTGCCTTAGTTGTGCTGATTGTGATATACAGTCTTGACGTACTCCCTCTGATTTAATCAGAGGGATTCTTAAAAGGATGTTACGAGGCGGTCTTAAGACGCGCCTCGTAACCTTTCTTCTTGCTTCTCAGATTCTTGACTAGACGGTTGCCCGTCCCCGTTAGATCATCTCCACAAGCATTTTCTTTTGTATCTAGGATGCGTCCCACCCCAGATATTCCGCGATTGCGGACAATTTGAGCCGCAGCTACATCCCGATGGACGGTGTATCCGCACTCAGGGCATTTATGAATCCTGACGCTGAGTTCCTTCTTGCCTGTATGAGCATCACATTGAGGACAGACTTGGGATGTGTAATCCTTATCTACCTTGGCAAAATACACCCCTCGCTTCCAACACACCCATTGCAGAATACTGATGAATTGCCCAAACCCAGCATCTAGGGTGTGTTTACCAAACAGACCCTTTGCCCATACCCGGAAGTCGATATCCTCAACGAATATCATCCCAGCACTATCACACAATTTGTGAGCCAGCTTGAAGTGCCAGTATGAGCGAGTATCGCTGATGCGTTGATGCAACCGTGCAATTTTCCGATTTAGCTTGTGGCGATTGCTGGAACCTTTTTGCTTGTGCTTCAATCTGCGTTGGAGCAATTTCAGCTTCCGGTGCAGTGAGCTTAAGAATCTGGGTCTATCAACCACAAGTCCTTCAGATGTTGCGACAAACTTGTCTAATCCCAGGTCAATCCCAACTGGATGACCGTGTGGCATGACATCTGGTACAGATACATCACATTCCAGGGACAACTGCACAAAATATCCAGATGCTTTGCGGACAATCCTCGCTTGCTTAACGACAAATCCGTCTGGAATCTCTCGTGACTTGACGTACTCTAGCCACCCCAACTGAGGCAACTTAATCTGATTGCCTTTTAAGAGCTGTCCTCTCCCCAATTGCGGATACACGAACGAACGCATTCGGTATCGGTTCTTAAACCGAGGGAATCCCATACCCTTGCGCTTCATGTCTACAAAAGCCGCCTCCAGTCTCTTTAAAACCTGTTGCAATGCCTGTGCATTGACGGTTGCGAGTTCTGGGAATTCGGTCTTTGCTTTTGTCAACGATTTACATTGTTGGGCATAGTTGGGATAGGGAGCATCAGTCGGAATGATGTATTCTGCGGAGATTGAGCAAGCGTTAATCTGGCATTTCCGGGAATTAATCCAATCCTTGCGCTCACGCAGGGCAAAGTTCCAGACCTTGCGGCATACCGTTAAAGTATGCTCAATTATCTGAACCTGCTCACTCGTTGGATTAGCTTTGTACTCGAATGTCAGATTTAACACTTGTTCTACCTCCTCCTATGAAATTATACTGCACTTCATAGGAATGGGACACATCGGGCTAAAGCCCTTATGTCGCTTTCACCCACCGCATGAATGACGGTGGCTCTCAGCTTCCATACTGTTTTGGTAGGATTAATAGTGCGATTATCCAGTTCGGCGTTGTGGCACTGGTGACGGCGCTGATTGTTGTGCGATCGCTCTGGGTATCTTTCCCCCCACCCGCAGGTTTACCCCTCTCCCGCCAACAAGCACCCCGTCTATTCGCCCTAGTAGACGAACTCACCGCTAAACTGCAAGCTCCCCGATTTCACCATATTTTACCAAAAACCTGGGTTTAAAGCCCCGTCCTTATAGGACGGCTTTTTTTCCGCACAATGCAAGGGAAGAAACTAATCATTTCTTGATGTTTTTGAATATCATGAAAACTCTGAAGTTTGAGCTTCTATCAACACAAGCGAAACAGATACCTCAAGCGGTCAATCAACGCAGCTGGAGCGATCTACAACCATTGCATCGCCCTCCACAAAAGGTACTATCGTATGTGGGGTCATCACTTGAATTGCCACAAACTTCAGTCTCATATTGCCAAGTTACGGAAACGCAACCCATATTGGCAATTGGTCGGTTCTCAAGCCGTACAGGATATCTGTCAACGCATTGAGAAGGCATACCAACTATTTTTAAAACATCACACCAAAAAAGTTAAACCACCCGGATTTAAGAAGATTAAAAAATATAAGTCATTGACGTTGAAGCAAGCTGGCTATAAATTCTTGGGCGGCAACCGCATTAGGATAGGAGAGCGAGTCTACCAGTATTGGAAATCTAGAGAAATTGAGGGGAAGGTCAAAACACTGACGATTAAACGAACTCCACTCGGAGAGTTATTTATGGTGGTGGTTGTTGACAGTGTTGCTCTACCAGAAATCAAGTTTGAGACAGGTAAAATTGCTGGATTTGATTTTGGCTTAAAGACATTCCTCACCTGCTCGGATGGTGAACTGATTGAATCACCTCAATTCCTGAAACAGTCGCTTAAAGATATTAAGAAAGCAAGTCGTCAGCATTCCAAGAAACAAAAAGCTTCAGCCCACAGGGAACGGGCGAGAAAACATCTCGTTCGCTCTTATGAAGATGTTTCTTTTCGCCGCTACGATTGGTTTTGGAAATTAGCTCATGACCTAACAAATCGATTTGATGTGCTGTGTTTTGAAACGCTTTCTCTCAAGGGAATGCAACGATTATGGGGACGGAAAATTTCCGATTTGGCATTGGGAGAGTTTCTGCAAATCCTCCAGTGGGTTGCTAAGAAGAAAGGCAAGCAAGTAGTCTTTATCGATCGGTGGTATCCTTCGATCAAGACTTGTTCGCATTGTGGGTATGTCTTAGAAACACTGGATTTGTCGGTGAGAGAGTGGCGTTGTCCCTGCTGCCATTGTGTGAACGGACGGGATGAAAACGCGGCTAAGAATATTTGTGCGGTTGGGGCATCAACCGTTAAGTTAGGCAATGTTAGACAGGCGGTGCCTGCAATTGCTGTTTGAGCTTAGAATCCCACGGTACGGCCGGGGAGTATGTCAATTCTCGATGAATTCAATGCCGCAGTTGTCCAAAGACCTCGTTTAGGTATCTTTGGATGGCAACAAAATTATCTCTTAATCGGGCTACCTTTAATGCAAGCGCTTTCTCAAAGTCAATTTCGCGCCGTTCTCGCCCACGAATTGGGACACCTTTCTGGAAACCACAGTCGCTTTGCTGGCTGGATTTATCGCCTGGGAATTACATGGTATCAGATATTAGAAAGGCTACAACGCGAACAGGGGGGATCTTCGTTTATTTTTGATGGGTTTTTTAACTGGTACGCGCCATTTTTTAATGCATATTCGTTTGTTTTGGCGCCCATGGACGAATACGAAGCAGATCGCTGTGCCGCCGAATTAGCCGGGGTCAAAAATGCCGCCGAAGCGCTGATTAATGTAGAAGTAAAAGCCAGATTTTTAGAATCTTCTTTTTGGCCCGATGTTTTCAAACAAGTCCAACATCAAATCGCTCCTCCAGCCACAACTTACACCCGCATGTTTACTGCCTTGCAGACGGCTGGTAATTCTGAATTTGCTACGAAATGGTTACAACAATCCCTAGCAGAAAAAACCAATAACGCCGACACCCATCCCTGTTTATCCGAGCGGCTGACAGCATTAGGATATTCTCAAGCTAACCAGCAGAAAATTACCCTACCTCCGCCGGTTAAAACAAGCGCGGCGCAGCAATTATTAGGGGATGTTTTAAACGAGTTGACAGCGGAATTTAACAATAACTGGAAACAAGCTAATGACACTCCTTGGCGGCAGCGATATGCTTACGTTCAAGAATCGCTCCAGAAACTTCAATCCCTAGAACAAAAAGCCCAAAAACAAACCCTATCAGATGAAGAATCCTGGAACCGCGCTTGTTGGACGTTAGAATTTAAAGGCCAGGAAGTCGCTATCTTGCTGTTTAAAGAAATACTCGCAACTCAACCTTCTCACGCAGCAGCTAACTACACAATTGGGCAAATATTGCTACAAAAAGATGACTCTACAGGCATCGATTACGTCGAAAAAGCAATGGAAAAAGAATCTGATTATGTAATAGATGGCTGCCAATTAGTATCTTATTTTTTGAATAAAAATGAAAAAAAAAAGAAGCAAAGGCATATCATAACCGGGCATAAGAATACTACGAAAAGGTATTGTTTGCCAGAAAAGATCGCTCTTTTGTAAGTGCAAGCGATGAATTTAAACCCCACAAACTAGCGGGTTCAGAGGTCAAAAAACTGTACCAGCAACTTTATAATTATCAGAACTTGAAACAAGCTTATTTGGTGCAAAAGGTGGTAAAATATTTCCCAGAAAAACCTTTCTACGTCATGGGAGTAGAGCGGCATCGGGGCTGGTTTGAATTAGATAGCGCTCGCCACGACAACTCACTCATCGATCGCTTGGCTAACGAAGTACAATTCCCCGGCAATGCCTATATCATAATATTGAACAACAATAGGAATAATATCGCCAAAAAATTGCGTAAAGTCGAGCAATCGGCTATTTATCCAGGGTAAACCATGAAAACTAACTCCCAAACCTCAATTGAGACAGAAGAACCCACATTTGTACACGTTTCCGTACTGAGTCGGGAGTTAATTGCCGGATTGGAAATTCGTCCAGGCGGACACTATCTCGATGCTACCGTCGGCGGTGGCGGACACAGTCGCTTAATTCTAGAAGCCGCACCGGATACTAGAGTAACGGCAATTGACCGCGATGAAGATGCTCTAGCCGCCGCCAAGACAAATTTATCCGAGTTTGGCGATCGCATCCAATTCTGTCGCGTTAATTTTTGCGATCATAAACCAAACAATCTTCAATTTGATGGTATAATAGCCGACCTTGGCGTCAGTTCGTTCCAATTCGATACCGGCGAAAGAGGTTTTAGCTTTAGACAAGAAGCAGCTTTAGACATGCGGATGGATCGGCGACAATCCCTCACAGCGGGTGAAATAATTAACCATTGGGAAGAAAAAGAGTTAGCAGATATATTCTATAAATACGGAGAAGAACGGCTATCGAGGCGAATTGCCAAAGCGATTGTAGAACGGCGTCCATTTCAGACTACGACCCAATTAGCGGAAGCGATCGCACAAAACGTCCCCCGCCAATACCGCTACGGTAGAATACACCCAGCCACCCGCGTATTTCAAGCATTGCGAATCGTAGTTAATCAAGAACTCGTATCCTTAGAAACATTCTTAGAACTAGCACCTAACTGGCTAAAACTTGGTGGCAAAATTGGCATTATCAGCTTTCATAGTTTAGAAGACAGAATCGTCAAACACACCTTGAGAAATTCAGACATACTGCGAGTACTAACCAAAAAGCCAATTACACCCCAAGATGACGAACTCGCAAACAATCCGCGCTCTCGTTCTGCCAAATTAAGAATAGCCGAAAGAGTTAGCGACCAGGCTCAGAAATAAACTTCAACTTTAAAGCTAAAATGACTTAAAACTGACTATAATAACTCAAGTTGCTAGTTATCTCTCTGGTGAGCGGCTAATGGCGTTCCCAGGCAGATCCGTGGGAACGAGGCTAATGGAGCGATTGGTAAAAATCCAAGATTAGCAATTAGCAATTAGCCATTAGCAACGCGCTTGTTTATAACTAGCAACTTGCGTTAATATTCACACAAAACTTACGCAGGTCGCTTCCTAAATCAAGAAACCCGGTTTCTTTGCTTAAGTTTTGTAATGACAAGGCGTAGATAAATACCCAAAGATTGTATAATGCCGTGTCCCTACAATATGAAATTTATTTTCTTACACCCCTAGTCCTACCAATCACCAATTACCCATTAGCAATTAGCAATGAGCAATTAGCAATTAGCCATTATCTAATTATTCTTTTCGTTGTTTTTGTCTTGCGTCCAGCAGATAGAGGAACCTCGCGGGGAATTTCTATTGTGAAAGTGGAACCTTCTCCCAAAACACTTTGAACCGTAATTTTTCCATTCATCATCTGTACCAGTGACTTAATAATCGCTAGTCCCAAACCAGTACCGTAATATTTTTTTGAAAGACTTTGATCGACTTGTCGAAAAGTTTCAAAAATGCGGTCTAAATTTTCTTGAGCAATACCAATACCGCTATCTTGAACCACAATAGCGATTTTATCCGGGGAAGGTTCCGACACCTCAACGCGGACAAAACCAGAAGGCGTAAATTTAACCGCATTAGAAAGCAGGTTCACTATAATCTGGCGCAGGCGAATGCTGTCGTTGATTGCGATTGGGTTATTCAAACCGATGTCCAAGTTTAAGTCTAAATGCTTTTCTTGGGCGGGGGAACGAAATTCTTCGACCGCGTTGGTTAAAAGAACCTCCAAGTTGACAGGTTCCGGTAGGAGTTCCAACCGACCAGATTCGATTTTAGATAAATCTAAAATATCGTCAATTAGCGATAACAAATGTTTGCCATTGTCGAGGATGCGCTGCACCATATTTTCTTGCTCCAGCGTCAGGGGTTGTCCTTTAGACTGGGTGCGCGAACGCGACGACGAATGCAGCAGCAATTGAGAAAATCCAATCACCGCATTCATCGGGGTACGCAATTCGTGAGACATCGTCGCCAAAAACTGCGATTTTAATCGCGCCGCTTCCATTAGCTGTAAATTTTGCATCTGAATTTGCTGGCGTTGATTTTCCAGTTCTCGGTTTTGATTGGCTAAAACTTCGTTTTGATTGGCGAGTCTTTCTTCCCGTTCTTCTAAAGTTTTAATCAATCGAGCGTTGTTAATTGCGATCGCAGCTTGTTCTCCCACCGCCACCAGCAGGTGTCGATCTTCTTCGTCAAACGCCTCCCCATCTTCCCAATTACCGATCCCCAGCACCCCCAAACACCCACCCTGGGGCGAATTAATCGCCACCGTACAAACAGAAGCGGGTAAATAGGCACGCAGCATGGGACATTGAGTATTGAGCATCTCTTTACGAGCGCTTTTAAAGTCTCCTACCGTCGAAACCACTTGCTTTAGCCATCCATCCTCGTCTAATCGCAATCTTTCCGTACCAATTCCAGCGGTGACGGTTAACACCATGCAATTCTCCTGCGTCGCCGCTTCGCCAACGCAAGTCTGGTTATTTAGCACGATAAAACAAAACTGCGCCGCTGCAATCGCATCGCAAACCGACTGCGCCATCACTTGCAGCAGTTCTGGTAAATTAGCCAAATGCTGGTTGATCAAATTGGAAAGCCGTTGTAGCGTCCGCAACTGTTGCTGTTGTTCGCCCAAAATCAAAACCGCTCTGCGAAGATTATTGCTCGCTTCCTGGGAATCTAGGTAAAGTCTGGCATTGATTTGGTGTATCTTTTCCAGTTGTTCCAGTCTGCTGCGTAGCTCTTCTTCCACCTGTTTGGCGGCTGTAATATCCCCGAGCGCACCTGCCATCCGCACTGGCTTGCCAAAAGCGTCCCTTTGTGCTTTTCCCCGCATCATGCAGTAGCGATATTCCCCAGAACTATGGCGCAGCCGCAATTCTAAATTAAATTCAGCGTTGTGACAAAGATGAGCCCTAACCGCATCCTTGAGTTTTTTTCGGTCTTCCGGATGCAGCAGGTCGAAAAATTTTTTTACGATCGTGTTAAAATCATTGGCAGACTTGCCCAATTCAGTCACAGACTGTCCAATAATTTCTTCAATCCGGTGATTGCAGTAAACTTGGTTTTTGGTAATATCCCAATCCCAAATCCCATCGTTTGATCCTTCTAAAACCAAGCGATAGCGTTCCTCGCTTTCTTGGATCTGGTTGAAAGCGATCGCCGCCAGAGTTTCCGCGCGGTAGATACGAATCGCATTATTCATAATGCGAACCAGCGTCTGGGCGGAAACTTGCTCAAAATCAATATAATCGGATGCTCCAGCTTTCATCAGTTCCATGGCAATTTCCTCGTCTTCCTCATGGGTCAGCACAATCAAAGGCACTTTTAACCCAAGACTTCGCACTTGCCGCACTAAGGTCAAACCATCCCCATCAGATAAGCGATAATTGAGGAAAACGCAGTCAAAGGGTTGCTGCTGCAAGACCGCGATCGCCTTCTTGCTATCGGCGGTTTCTGACACTTCCACCCGCGCGCCAGCAGCCATTAGACCGCAGCAAACCGCTCCCGCATCCACCACCAATATTTTTAGCTTCTCTTCCATAGTTCTTAAAAAGATTTATGATTTTCTCTAATATCATTTGCTTATTTTTACCCAAAAAGCTAAACCTAAAACAGCAAACATGAATTTTTTACCTTTGAGGGGTTTAATTTCCAGGGTAACAGTTGTTAACCAACTGCTTAAAATGCTATGTTTTGATCGTAAAAGAAGAGTTGGTCACAATATTACCTGGAACAGGTTGAATCCCTTGCTGGCTCGGCTAAGGGTTGAAGCGCGACCAGTTGCTCGGCCTATGGCAGGTAAGAGCAAGCGTTTATTTTTCCTTAATTGTGAACGGAAAATGACACATTTTCCTCTAACCTGTGACGGTGTTTGCCTTACATCGCTGGTGGGAGACAAGCGAGATAGAGGTTCTCCCCATCTTCCCTTCCCAGTTGGCTCAGGAGCAAGCCGATTGCCATAGGAAATATGTCAACAGAGGGAATGCAACATCGTTTTTAGTGTCTAAAATATATCCAATGCCTATGAACTCCCTCCTTCTAGCGATAGGTGTACTCGTTCTGGATAATTGGTAAGTTGCTTAAACTTGAATAACGAAATAGAAAAAAAGACCATGAAAGAAATTCGCGTAGCCCTAATTGAAGATCACGACCTCACGCGGGTGGGGATCCGGACGGCGCTGCAACAGCGAGAAGAAATTCGCGTCGTGGGGGAAGCAGCAAACGGTTCAGAGGGACTGAAGCTGTTACAAGACTCGAAACCAGATATTGCCATCGTCGATATTGGACTGCCAGACATGGACGGCATCGAATTAACTCGACGCCTGAAGGCATCGGTGACGGAAGAAGAACCCGCACCAAAAGTGTTGATATTAACATTACAGGACAATGAAGAATCAGTCATGGCAGCGTTTGCCGCTGGGGCAGACTCTTACTGCATGAAGGATATCAGCTTCGATCGCTTGTTAGAAGCGCTGCGCGTCACCACAGAAGGCAACGCCTGGATCGATCCGGCGATCGCGCGCATCGTCCTCAAACAAACAAGAACTGCCCCCACACCCGTCGCGGCAATACCCGAACCCGTCGCCACCGCCAAAAAAGTCACCATCGAGGCGACGGAACCAGAATACACCCAGATGCTGGAAGCATACCCCCTAACCGAACGGGAGTTAGAAGTCTTGCAACTGATTGTGGAAGGCTACAGCAACGCCGCGATCGCAGACAAGCTTTACATCACCGTCGGAACCGTCAAAACGCACGTTCGTAACATTTTAAACAAACTATGTGCCGATGACCGCACCCAAGCCGCCGTCCGCGCCCTGCGCTCAGGTTTGGTTGGCTAAGTAGATGTTTGAAAGCGGTAGTTTTTAATACAAGGATAATAGCAGCTCCAGCCGGCGCGCTGGCGTCCCAGAACAGGGGTAACGCCAAAGCGGGCTGGTGTTTTATCATCGATAGTCTGTGGGTGACACATGCACCTAGTGCGCTCGCGAGGGCATCGCTCCTACTTCTGGCAAGGGGAAAGACCCTCTCCCTTTTGTTTGGCAAATCAAGTTAGGCTATAGTAGCGACTAAATAACCAACACTCAAAAGTCGAAATGCCCAGAAAAAAAGGGGATAAAATTCATATTCAACCTACTTATGCCCAAACAAAAAACCTGCAACCCTATACTCAGCAGGTTCAACCCACTCAACCTCAGGCAAGCGGCAAATTTATTCGGAGGTCCAAAAGGAAGTTGAGGTCACCGACCTTGTTGCTGTCAAACCATCGCTCAACCGCAGCAGACTTTCCGAGAATGGGCTATTTAGTGTAATTTTGTATACAGGGAAGCGACAAACTCGACCCGCGCTTTCCTGGCAATCCTTTAAAGTAGGATGGATCGTTCAGCGAGTGTTTCTAATTATGACTGGGGGAGAAGGCAGCAAACTGAAATTAATGGTAGTGGATGATGAGCCTGATAACCTAGATTTGCTGTATCGCACATTTCGGCGCGATTTTCAAGTCTATAAAGCCGAAAGCGGACCTAGCGCCCTAGAACTGCTGGATAGAGAAGGCGAGATGGCGATCGTGATTTCCGACCAGCGGATGCCCCAAATGAACGGGACAGAATTTTTAGGTCGGACTGTGGATCGGTTCCCAGACACAATTCGCATTCTGCTGACAGGCTATACGGATGTTGAAGATCTAGTAGACGCAATTAACTCAGGTCAGGTATTCAAATACATTACCAAGCCGTGGAATCCGGCTGAACTCAAAGCAGTCGTTCAACAAGCCGCAGAAACATACAAAGTCCTAAAGCGGCGAACAGATGAACTGCACCGCGCCTTGCAGCGCGAAACTTTGTTTAATGCGGTAACCAGCGCCATTCGGGAATCCCTGGATTATCGCAGCATGTTACAAAGAATTGTAGAAACAATCGGTCAAACCTTTAAAGCTACAGAGTGTCGCCTGCGCCCCGTAGAAGGCGATCGCTTGCTGGAAGAAGCATTTTCCTACCAAGTAGACGATGGCAAACCCAACGGCAATGGTGAAAATAGCGACTCCCTGTTGCAAGCCGCTCTCAAGAGCCGCCAGACACAAATTAAAACTAGCAGCGATAACGGCAGCTATTCGGTCGAACTGATAGTACCCCTGATCTGCAAGCAGGAACTACTAGCGGTTCTCTGCCTATACCAAGAAAGCACAAAAGCCACTTGGTCACCCGAAGACATTACCCTGATTGAAGGCGTCGCCGAACAAGCCGCCCTCGCCGTTTCCCAAGCCAAACTCTACCAGCGCACGCAAGTGCAAGCCGAACAAATGCGTGCCGAGTTAGAGGTAGCGCGTCAAATTCAACACAACTTGCTACGCCAGGAACTACCAGAAGTAGAAGGTGTAAGAATCCAAGCTTGTTGCTTTCCCGCACGGGAAGTCGGCGGCGATTTTTTTGAAGTCTACGCCCATCCCAAAGGAGATATTTGGCTAGCAGTGGGAGATGTTTCCGGTAAAGGCGTCCCAGCAGCGTTATTTATGGCAAGTGCCATATCGGTGATGCGGCGAGAACTGTCGCAAGAAAACCCGCCAGAACCGAACGTCGTCATGCAGAGCCTCAACAGCGGCCTCTCAGAAGACCTGATAAGCAACAACTGCTTTATTACAATGGTTCTGGCACGTTACACCCCCGCAACGGGGCAATTGGTCTATGCCAATGCTGGTCACATCTATCCCCTCGTCTGGTCTTACCAAACTAAGGCAAGCCATACTGGGGATGTTGAACCCAATTTCCTTAAGGCTCGAGGCGTCCCCTTGGGCATTTTGCCAAACTGGAAAGGCGCAGCGGGCAGTTTAGATTTAAAACCCGGTGAAGCACTTTTATTAGCAAGTGATGGAATTACGGAGGCAACTATTAGCAATGAAATGGCAACATCAGTAGGTATTGGCGATAGCCAGTCTAGTGCCAATTTGATGCTCAAACAAGAGGGGCTGTGGGCGCTCCTCAAGCAGGAAAATAGCCCGCTTGACTTGACCCGACTCTTAGCCCGCATTCGGGGAAACAACCAAGTACAGGAAGACGACCAAACTATACTCTCGTTGGAGGTTCTTTAATCAATGCGAACGGAGCTGCATATCCCCAGCGACCTAAAGTTTTTAACAGTGGTTGAAAACTGGCTGTTGGGCTTTTTGGAAGCAGAACTACAAGAAACTGTCGATTGGCCTCGGCAGTCAAGTCGCCTGCGCTTGGCTTTGGTAGAAGCATACTCGAACGTGGTGCGTCACGCTCACAGAGATCAACCCAATCTACCAGTCCTGATTCGCTTAGAACTCAAAGAGCGAGATCTGGCTTTGGAAATTTGGGACCACGGCACCGGGTACGACTTATCCACCTATCTGCCACCCAATCCAGAAGATAAACAGGAAAACGGCTATGGCTGGCTGATCATGCATCGGCTGATGGATCGGGTAGAATACCGCTTACAGGTGAATGGTCGCAACTGTCTCAAGCTAGAAGCGAGTTTGCCAAAGTTCACTAAGGCGGTTCCGGACAACAACAGCAAATCTACCTTGGTTCCTCAACAGCAGCCCTTGGGCTGAAGCATAAGACCCACCGCCGCTGTTTTCAGCTAAAGTTAGTAACTAGCGGGCTATTTGTTCAATTTGGCTCGCCCATGCTCGCGTTTCCCTGCTCGCAAGCCTTGCTTTGATTGGCTTAATCCCTATCAAAGAGTTTGGGTGCATTGGGTTGCCCCACAGGGATACGAACGGGCAAAAACTAAGTAATCTTAGGAAAAAATTATTACCTCTAGCAGTCCTCGACTGAAAGCAGGGAAAGTGCGGGAGTGAGGCTAATGAATTGCTAAGCAAAACTTCTATAATCCTCGCTTCTGTCTCCTGCTAGGGAATTATGGTAAAAAATAATACATCCTCAAACTGCCAGGATTAACCCGTTACGCGTACACGATTGGGTTTTTGAAGCCGAATCGCTTACTACTACCTGATTCCTGCATCCGATCAACTCGGCGATTAAGTATTTGTTACAAAAATTAAGATAAAAACAGATTAATTAATCGAAATTAAAAGTTTTGTAAAGATTGATGGCTAAGGCGACCCAATTCAAATATTAACCTAAAATATATTTGAAAAAAGTTAAGCAAATTAACCAGCCCTTAAACTTGTAGAAAGTAAAGATGCGCGGCTTGACTATTGACAAAAAACCCATAGACCGGAGCGAACGACCATGACCCAGCGGTTTTCCCTCTCTCCCCGCTACCGTTTGGATGACGAGTCTCCCTGGTTAGAAGGCATCGATCCAACCCGTAATTACTGGATAGCAGTCAACGGCGATGCATATAACACAGTGCCGATACCTGGATTGATGGTTTCATCTTTAAGCGAGTGGAAGCAAGCGATCAAGCAGTTTCGGGGGCTAAAGCCGGGGGATCGGATGGAATTGGTTCGAGTCGCCAATGTTTGCACGATCCACTGCATTAGCCAAAACTGTTACGCGATCGCACAACAAATCAACCAAGCTCCCGTCTGGCACCTATTCGATCAAGAAACCTTAGAAAGTCTGTTGAGAACCGCTCACCCAGACTGGCAATGTAACGCCAACGACATCGATTTAGGCCGCAAGCTGTTGATGCGTTCGTTGCAGCAAGCGGCAGCGACATCAAAATTTTGACACTCCCCATGCCTAAAGCCAAGGGGATTCTTGCTTCAAAGGGATTCCGATGAATTTACCCTCGGCAAGCATCTTGACCGTATGCCCTACGGCTGCAAGCCCTCGAATCAGAACTACTTGAGCGGCTGCAACATCTCTATCGGTTGTATAGCCGCAATTTGAACAAGCATGAGTACGCTGGCAAAGTTCTTTCTTACCTAGCGCCAAGATGAAACTTAACAAGACGGGGAATAAATTCCCACGGCAAGCTACATCCCCATGTCTAAAGCCAGGGGCTTTGCAGCGAAGGCTTTCGGTAACGGCTGCTAGCGGCGCAGATTTAATAACTCTTGGGGAGAAGCCAGCAGTTTAATCGTAGCTGAAGCGATTTCCCGCTCCCAATTCAGTAAAAACAGCCAAGCAACATTGACGCTAAACCAAGGCGTCTGTACTTTGCCGCTCACTTGAACCATTAGCTGTCCATCATCGAGCAGTTCGGCGATGCCTTCGCGGGGAAAAAGTTGCATTCCTTGCGCTTCCGCTTGCAGGTAGGCAGCGATCGCATCCTGCCCTATCACTGCCGCTTCAAATGGAGGATGCATCGCGCCCGTAGCGGCAAACAAGGCCGCCGTCTGCTCAAATTTCCCTGCATTCAACGTTGCAAAATAAAGCAGGATCGTTGGCTCTTCAATCCCCTCAATCGAAATATTATTAACAGCAACGGCCTCATTTGTTAACGATATCGAATCAGCAGTTTGCATAACAATTTTTCCCTAAATTTATTAGTTATTAGCCCTTAACCTGTGGCAGTAACTAACGACTACATTAAATAAAAAAGCAGGTCAAAACCTGCCCCTTAAGACGGATTCTATGGGAATTTTGAGGAGAATCCCGTTCAATCGTGGCAAAAAACAGAGGAATTAGGCAAATCACCTTTGTTTCTCTGAAAAATCGTCGCTTTAAAACTAAAGATATGCCTGCGGCACGCACTCGCGTTCGCAGCAAGAAACCCGGTTTCTAAGTTCCTCGTCCGTAAGTCCTCAAACAGGACTTACGCGCATATTCCGGGTTTCTATGAAAGGTGATAGGTTCCTCGTCCGTAAGTCCTCAAACATAGAAAAATCTTCCATGTTATTTGTTTTCTAGTTTGATTTAAATCGATATAGTAGGGGCACGGCAGTTGAATTATCTTGGCTCTCGCAAAGAATGATAAGGCCGTGCCCCTACAAAAGGCAAATCTTCGTTACAGAATCAAAGTTTTAGTCAGCCAACGGATCGACGCCCATATCGACGACGGCATTCCGCAGGACGGTGATTTGCTGACCAAAGTCAAGCTGGGTGATTGCTTGGATCCTACATTCCGCAGATATTTAAGCAGATTTAATTTCAGATGGATTCAGAATCGCTAAAGCCTCAAATGATTGCAAAGCAATCATTTGAGGCTTTTTTAGGGTATAATAATCTCCTCCAGTAGAGCAACTCGAAAAACCATGAAAACCCCTCCTGAAGCGATAAATATCGTAAATTTAGACCATTTGGGAATAGTAGCAGGAATAATAGACGAGATGGAATTGGTAGAAGAAGTCAACAAAAAAGTGGGATTAAAAACTAAAGAAACCGTCAGCCCAGGACAAGTAATGAAAGCGATGATTTTGAATGGATTGGGGTTTTTGAGTGCCCCAATATACCTATTCGATACGTTTTTCGTGGGAAAAGCAACAGAACATCTAATCGGAGAAGGAGTGACCCCTGAACAACTAAATGATGACAGAATAGGGAGAGAATTAGACAAATACCATAAAGTTGGTATCACAGAATTATTCACAGCAATAGCCTTGAAAGCAGCGATAAAATTTAAAGTAGAAATGAATAGCGTTCACAAGAGCTGCAGTTCAATATCAGTAGAAGGAGAATACAAAAGCCGTCAAGAAAAGAGCCAAGGAATTGAAGCAGAACCCTCAGATACAGAATCAGAAATGAAACCCATAAAAATCGTCCACGGCTACTCAAGAGATAGAAGACCAGACCTGAAGCAATTTATCATAGACACGATCGTAACCGGGGATGGAGACGTACCATTGTATCTAAAAATAGATGACGGAAACGCCGATGATAAAAGTGTCTTTGTAGAAAGACTGAAAGAATTTAAAAACCAGTGGACATTTGACGGAATATGTGTAGCAGACAGTGCCTTATACACAGCAGAAAACTTGTCAGCAATGGCAGGAATGAAATGGATAACCAGAGTGCCATTAAGCATAAGAGAAGCCCAAAATAAAATCTGGGACATAGAAGATAACGCCTGGGAGGACAATCAAATAAAAGGCTATAAAATAGCAGCCATAGCAAGTGAGTACGCCAACATCAAGCAAAGATGGCTGGTCATAGAAAGTGAAATCAGAAAGCAAGCAGCAATTAAAAAAATATCCGAGCAAGTAGAGAAACAGTTAGAATCAGCTAAAGCCGCACTGCGTAAACTGTCCAGTCAAGAGTTTGCTTGTGTTGTCGATGCAGAAATCGCGATAAAAAGGTTGTCAGATTCTTGGAAATATCACCAAATCACAGAAATTGAATACCGAGAAAAACCAGCCAAAAAACCGACAAGCAAGTCGAAAATAGAGAACCAGACAAAGACAACAGTTTATCAAGTGACAGGTGAAATAGAAACCCGACTCTCAGTGATAGAAGCGGAAAAAATTAAAGCTGGGAGATTTATCTTAGCCACGAACATCTTGGATACTAAAGTAGTGAGTAATGAACAGGTATTATCGTAACTGCTCACCGCAACTGCGTTGCGGTATCGCTTTTGATGCCACTAATGGTGATGGGAACACTTACTCGTAAAAGTAAGAATAATAAATTTCCCACACGCAAGATAGAAGCAAAGGTGTTGCATAGCAGCAAGTCAGTCAGTAGCCTACTGTTAACTTTAGTTGAATTGTAAACCGGAAGGACTGCGACAAGCCTTACAGAGCAACTGATAAAGTTGAGCGATCGCTTCCCCACCTTGTAAGCGGACGGTTTCTAAAAAGCTCGCGCATCTGAGCTACGAACCCTCGCGCCCCAATCACTTCGCGCTCCTCCAGTTACTTTTCGATGCACGACAACCGGGCGTAAAGCTCTTTGGGCATCATTGTTGTCAGGTTTAACTTCTGGATAGTCTAAAAAAGTGAACCATTCTATCCAATGACGTTGAATTCGGTTGGCTAATCGTTGGGCATCCGCAGGCCATCTTTGAGCAGGCGGATTGTGCAAAACTGCTTGTAATTGGGCCTCAAGCACCGGACGCTGACCAGCGATTTGAAAGCGGGTCAATTTCCCAGCATGATAGTCCCGATACCAAGTTCTAGCTGTGGCTAAAATCTCACCCACAGCTTGAGCGAAGAGACGATTCCCCTCAAAACGACTGGTCTTGAGTGCTTCCAAGTCACGTTCGAGATGCGTTAAACATTTCTGTTTCGCCGCCGCCGATTGGGGATTGTAAGCACTAAAACAATCACTGCTAAGAATGCCAGAAAAATCTTCTCCCAACAACTGCTTGAGTTCAGCACTACTACGGGTGGGAGCTAACAAGAGTACACAAACTTGGTCACTGGTTGCCACCCACAACCAATACTTGATGCCATCAATACAATAAGTGGTTTCATCAACGCAGCGCACACCTGGTTGTTGTACGTAGGTCAGCCATTGCTGATAAATTGGCTGCCAGCTTTCTTGAAAATAGCACTGCATTTTAGCTAGAGAACCTTGAGAGATGGGTACTCGTAAAACCTGTTCCACGAAATATTCTTGTTTTCGCGCCTTGTAAGTTACCGCCATATCCCAGCCAACCGACTACGCTACACAATCTACCACCATAGCTAAACCCTTCTAAGATTCCCGGTGGTAATTGACTGTAACCTGACCAGCCGCAATCGGGACATTGGCATAAGGGGCGATGGTATTCCCTAATTTCTACAGGTTGCTCTACGCGCCTCGGCTACTTGTTGCACTTTCTTTGGTGCTGCTGTGACTGACTCCACTGCTGCCTGACACACTGGACAAGTATCCACTTCTAACTCTAAAACTTTGTCAGGTTGACCAAATCCGTTGCGCGTTTTGCCTGGATGGTCGTATTTGGGGCCGCGTTTTTTCCCTTTTTTGGGCTTACTTTTGTCGCTGGGCTTTTTCAGCAGGTCAGCTGATGGGGGAATGGAACTGTTGGATGAGGAGCGGTTTTTTAGCTTGTCTAAAGCTTCTTTTAACTGTTCAATCTCCTGTTGCTGTTCTTCGATCAGGCTTTGCTTTTCTTCGAGTTTTTGTTGTTGCTGTTTGAGCTGCTGCTGTTGTTTGAGTAGCCATTCTCCAATCAACAACACTGTCTGTGCCATGTTTTCTACTGCAATGTCTATCTCCAGTGGTTGGTTGAGCGGTGCGGCTGTTTGAGGCATGTGAGCTACTATACTCTATGCATCACCGCTTTGACTCAAACCCTTACCACACCTGCTCTCTGGCAAGATCAAATGCCACCATTTGCGATACCGCAACGCAGTTGCGGTGAGCAGTTACGTATTATCGGAATACAAAGCGCAGCAAAGTAACGAGAGAGGATTTAGATTTATCAAAGCTCCGTTATTTTTCACCTCAACCGTATTTGTGAAAAATCCGGAGCGAGTCTCAGCAATTGGCATGATAATGGGACTGTGCTTGTTAGTGTATAACCAGGCGCAAAGGAAATTGAGACAACAATTAGAAGCTACCAATCAGGGGGTGAAAAATCAGGTAAATAAATTGACCAATAAGCCGACAATGCGCTGGATATTTCAGATGTTTCAGGCGCTGCATTTAGTGACGATAAATGGAGAGAAGCAAGTCAGCAATTTAACCCAATACCGTCAAGATGTATTGCGGCATTTAGGACAGTATTGCTGTCAGTACTATTTAATATTTACCGGTGGATGATGATTGATAAGCTGCTCCGCAGCTAAATTTAATAAATAGCAGTTCCCTTGTTTTTAATTTTGCGACACCAATTAATGATCAGCTGACCTTCATTTAACAATTTATTTAGCAAGTCTTCTAACTGTTCTACAGATTCAAATAGTCGATGGGCAATATATTCTTTGGCTGAGTGCCAAACAAGTTCAATCAAATTAAAATCTGGGCTGTAAGGAGGTAAAAACTCTAGCCTAATATTCGGCATTTCTGCTTCTATTTGAGCTAATATATCTTTTCTTTTATGAAAGCTAGCATTGTCTAAGACAATCAGAATTTTCGGCCCTAACTATTGAAAATTTTCGGCTAATTTCCCTGTCTCTACCCATTCTTGCTTTAGACAAGTATGCAAAGATCTAATTTGTTGATAAAATGTATCTGCATCTCCTTTTTTTATCACAAAATTTATTCTTTTTTTATCATTATATCTTAAGCCTCCCATAATATTTACTCTTCCCCTTCTCCTTTGACCTGTTACTTTCTTGCGGCTACCTTTTTTCCCCCATGTTTTTCTCCTAATCACCCTTAAACTAAATCCGCTCTCGTCCCAAAACCATACCTGTAGACGTTCTGGAGTTTCTTGGGATATTTTCAAATACTCCGCTAATTTCTCTTTAAACGCTTTCCTCTGACCTGGATTTTGTTTGTCTTTTAGGCTATACTTTGCCCAAAGGTAGACGTACTTTTTTTTCTCTAATATTCTCCTTACTTGAGAGCCACTTAACTTAATTCCTGTTACTTCTTCTAGATAAGTTGCCAATCTATTTGCTGTCCATCTACCAAATTCATATCCATATTCTAATGGTTCTTTTTCCACCACCTCTAGTAATACTTCCTCATATTTAGGGGTGACTTTACGAAAATTTCCTTGACTTCTTCCGTCTGCAAAGCTTTCCATCTTATCTGGATCGCCATGAACTCCCCAGTATGCTACTGTTGGATATGAAATCCCTAATAATTTAGCTATTTCTTGATAATTTTTCCCTCATTCATTAGCAATAAGATTAAAAATATCTCTCTGATTTGAGGATTTTCATTTTCTCTCATTGCTTTGAGTAGCCTTTCTTTTTGCTCTTGAGACAGATGATTTTTAGCTGGCATTTATCTCTACTTTACTTTCAATAGTTAACATTATATTATAAAATTAAGCTGCGTAGCAGCTTATCAAGGTGTAGATATTTGTGAATAATCCTAATTTATTAGTCAAGATAATTTGAGCTTGACCGCAGTTGCCTTGGCTAAAAAGATGAGTTATATCAATAAAATAGCGCCATAAATCTATTAGAAAAAGTCAATTATTTTAATTTACTTAATTTAGGTAAATTTGATATGTTCCCGTGACACTAAAGCCGCATAAGTTAAGCAGAAAAATTTTTGGGATCCCAGTTTTCACAACTGATAAAAAATTCCGAGCCACATCTGCGGAATGTGGGTTGGATCACCTGCGCGCCAGCGCTAGAAAGTTGGTAACCTACTGGCATCGGCACTACAAAGCCTTGAGTCATCCATTGCGCCAATTGATACCAGAAAGCCAGCTTGGTGTTAGCGCTCAAAATGCCATAGGAGCGACTAATCTGGGTATTTTTGTTGGAAGCTAAGTCGCGCATCGCTTGCAGCTGCTCAGTGTGTGACATCTGCTTGATTTGATTGAGCAACCCTTCAGCGAGTTGTAGACGTGCTGCCGCTCTGTCAAACTTACTCAAATCTATCTATGAGACTTGTGTCGGCTTGACTTCCTGCTTCCACCAAGGGAGTCGGCGAAAACAGTCAAGAGGCGTAACTTCGGGAGCAGCTCTCCCTACTCGCTCTCGCATTGAGCGCTGCATTCAAGTCTCTATCTCCCTTCCAACCACATTTTTCACAGTGAAAAATCCGCTCTGATAGAGGTAAAGACTGTTTCACTTCACCACAACAATGGCAAGTTTTTGAACTAGGAAACCACCGGGAAACGATCAAAAGCTTTGACCCGTACAGTTGGCACTTGTACTCTAACTGTCGAAAAAATTCATAAAAACTCCCATCTGCAATAGCTAGAGCTAACTTCCGATTAGCTAACAGGTAGGGTCGAGAGAAGTCATTACTAACTTCTCCCTCCCATCCGAAACCGTGCTTGCGACTTTGACCGCACACGGCTACTCAATGTGTTTCCCTTTTGTGATTACGGGACTTCAAACTACCATCAATAGCAGTCTTTTCGTCATGGCAATGTCTATGGAGTAACTGGAGATTTGTAAATTCATCTTTGCCTCCTAAAGTAGTTGGTGTTATATCGTCTATCTCCAATAAATCTCCATCTTTAAAATGCCATCCGCCCCAGGCACATTTACCTTTTTGTTTTTTAAGTAAATAGCATGAGCGTTTAGGCATTTCTGGGTGGTCACCTAGCCTTGAACTCCAGTAAATTAGGTCTCCATCGTAAGGACTTTTATCCCCTTTAACTTTTACATATGAGCGGCTACTACTGCCGATTTCAACATGTGTTATGAGTTGAAGTGGATTTGCACCTTGTGTCGCAAATACCCAATTTCTATCTTTTACAGATGTCCAATATTTGCTCCCCTTGCGGTTTACAGTCTTACGATTGTACTTTTCCCATCTTCGTAGCTTTAGGTACATGAGGTGGTCTTGATTTCCCAAAGTTCCGGCTGTACTAGCATCCGAATTTTGGTAATAATTTGCCCATCCCCTAATCACAGGGTTTAAGTCTGCGATTAATGCAGCTTGCGGCGAATGCCGATGTTTCAGGATGAGCTTTTTGATTGACAACTGATGTTCTTTACAAGCTTTCAAAGTTGGGGTAATGAGGGTTATGAAACCTAGTGGTTCGTCTTTACGTGTATCTCTGACGCTCCTATATTTACCCGCTGGGTATTGTTGGATATGATGACCTAAAAAGTCGAATCCAGCAATCCCATCCTCACTTTCTTCTGGTTTGAGTGTGTGAGTTAATCTGGTTTTTCCAGGTTTCAATTCTAACCCGACGCCATCTAACCATTCCGAGATTATTTCTCGACATTTAATCACCACAGATTTATCTTGATGTAGGAGAACAAAATCATCGGCATACCTGATAAAACTTAGAGATTTTCTTTGATCTCTTTTGCACATTTTTCTCCCGATTCAGGGATTTATCATGCTCAGAGTTTCGGCAAACTCTTTGATTCTATTCTCTAATCCGTGCCGGGCAATATTTGCTAAGAGCGGGCTAATTGTCCCGCCTTGAGGCGTACCCTCTGATGTCGCGCTATATACTCCTTTATCTACTACTCCAGACTTTAGCCAAGCTTTTATTTGTTGCCTAACTTTGCCTTTTATATTCAACTTTTGGAGTAACGCTGAATGGTTAATACAATCAAAACAGCGGCTTATATCCGCATCTAGTACATATTTTGCTTTGCTTTTAATAGCTAGCTTAATATGCGTGATTGCGTCGTGGGCTGACCTTCCTGGTCTAAAGCCATAGCTGGATTCTTCAAAGTTTGCCTCCCATTCGGGTTCTAGAGCTGCTTTGACTACGGCTTGTAGCGCACGGTCGAACATAGTCGGGATTGAGAGTGGGCGTTTTTCTTCTTTTCCTGGTTTTGGTATCCATACTCGTCGTGTAGGCATGGATTTCCCAGTTAGTTTTAAACGCTCTGCAACGTCTAGACGCGCTTTTGGGGATAAGGATTTGACCCCATCCACTCCTGCGGTCTTTTTACCTTGGTTTTCCACTGTTACCTGTCGTACCGCTAGTACCCGATTAGACCAAGACCTCATTAATGTCTTCTGGAGTTTTCGGACTCGCTTGACATTACCGTTACGTGAAGCAGCGTAGATGCGTTTTTGTAACTTAAAGACGTATCTTTCGGTTTTTTTCCAATTGATACTTCTCCATCCCTCAGTGTTCTTTAGTGAACCTGAATTAGGCTTATTCATTACTACTTACTCCTCTAACTTTTACACATTGCGGTTCACGTCTGCTTATCCCGGCAATTACGCCATCTCTTTTCCAGCATTGACCGTTTGTTCGGTCTGGGCATTTGCTTTTTGAACCATCCCTCCAGTCAAAGGTGTATAGCCTGACCGCTTACCTATTCATCGACCATCATAGGAACCATTTAGACGTTGTTACTTCGTTCCTTATACTCATTGGTTTGAGCCGTTAGGGTGTGCCTTTCCACCGGGGGTCTAGGTTGTGCGCTAGTTCAGTCGGCAGAACTTGCTAGACCTTACCCTTGCTTGCTATTTCAAGCCCAGGAGCTAGACCGAGGTCTATCAGCTTATATCCCCTGGCAACGTCTCACGATGGCTCATCGACACTTCGTTTTTTCTACCCGTGGGACTCTTACTCGCAGTAGGCGCTTTCAGCTATTACCGCCTATTCCTGCTTTCACCCCCGCTTTACATCGCCTGATGGTCAGTCATAGATGTAGGGGCTACCAGTTGCCTGGTAGTTTGTGTGTTTTCAATCCCGCACTAGGATGACAGGACTTGTGGTTTCTAGGATACTTCCACGCACTTGTATGAGTATCAAGTTGTCATCAGTAGAGGATTAAAGTGCGAACTCTACCTTGTTGGTTACTCTACTGAAGCCAGCCATCCCCCCCAAAAGGGTTTCGACTGAACGAATCGCACTGCCACTGACGTTTAAGTCCTCAATTACTATTACGCCGTGGTTCTTGGCTAAGTAGGTGGTTAACTTGTGCAAGTAGTCACAGCGAATGTTAGCAATTTTGTGATGTAGCCGCGCTATTTTAATTCTAGAAGATCGCCAATTTTGCGAGAGAGGTTGTTTTTGCCGATGACTCCATTGTAAGTGAGCTAGCTTTTTCAGAAGTTGGCGAGTTTTTTTGGCACCAGGAAAAACTTCTTTAGTTGAGAGTGTGGCTAAATTTAATATGCCTAAGTCTACCCCAACCACATCAATCGCTTTTGGGGTATATTTGGGTTCCACCTCCAGTTTAAACGAAATGAACCATTGATCGGCCTTGCGGCTAATCGTCAATGTTTTGGGCGTGATGCCACAAGGCAAAAGTTCGTAGGTTTTTAACACGCCGATGACAGGGATTTTAATTTTATTTGCACTAATAATTTTGATTTTCCCTTCCAGCGTAAATGAATCGTGGCGTCCTTTTTTCTTAAATTTTGGCGTTCCAGCTTTTTTTTGGAAGCATTTTTTCCAAGCTTCTCTTAAATGCATTAATGCATATTGGGGGGCTGTTTTTGAGACTTCATAGTACCAAGGATGTTTCGAATTGACTAATGCCACTAGCCATTTATGTAAATCTATGGCACTAGGAAATTTGATTTTATCCTCTGGGTGGTTCTGATTGTGGTCGAGGATGGCTAGGGTTAATCCTAATCCCCAGTTCCAAGCATGACGTGCTACTCCTGCGTGTTTGGCAAGTAGTTGAGATTGAGTGTTTTTCAGTTGGATTTGAGTTTTAAATCCTAGTAGCACGGTTGGGTGGCTGTTTACTACCTGTTGTGAGTGCGATCTTAATTTTATCTTGGTTTCTGCTGGTCAAATATCAGCAAAACTTCACATTATCCTCAGTGTTTAGGGAGATTTAGGCAGAAATAGGTAGATTTTTTCAAACTGTTTTTACCCCCAGGTGCGGCAGGGGTAATCGAACGACCCATTTCCGTGTAGATATACCAAAGTGCTGCCAGCTGGTCATCGACGCTCAGACGCTTGAATAAAGCAGTGGTAGCGGGAACCGCATCAGCCAACTGGTTGTTAGCAGCAAAGGGGTTAGAAAACCGGGTTGAAGCAAAGTCTGCCGTGAAGGTCATATCTTTAAAAGAGATTCTTGATAACTACTGATCCAAACAATGGAGTTCGTGAATCTCTGCTCCTTGATTTACAGTATGATACTTTTATTTAAGAATTGTAAATAATTTTTACCAATCCTACAGTTGCAAAATTATAATTGCAAATTTGGCTAAAATGCGATCTGGATCGCGTGACCAGTTCGACTGCGTGAGTTATAATCCGTCGCCACAAATTGACGTGAAGCAAAAAGCCTTGGAGTTGGGATTCCACAAGGTTGGGATTGCAGCCGTCAATCAAGTAGACGCGCAAGATGTGCAGCGATGGCAGGCATGGCTCGCACTGGGGTATCATGCCGACATGGAATGGATGGCGAATCCCAAGCGACAGGACATCCGCTTGGTGATGCCAGAAGTGCGAAGTGTTGTTTGCGTCGCCCTCAACTACTACACCGGACACCAGCGTCCTGAAGGGCAGGAATACGCCAAAATCTCCCGTTACGCTTGGGGACGGGATTACCACAAAGTCATGCATAAAAAGCTCAAGGCACTAGCTTTATGGTTAGAAGCGCAAGGGGAAGGTATTGTTGCTCGTTACTATGCCGATACTGGACCAGTGCAAGATAAAGTATGGGCGCAGCAAGCTGGAATTGGTTGGATTGCCAAAAATGGTAATGTAATAACGCGGGAGTATGGTTCTTGGGTATTTTTGGGGGAAATTATCACCAATTTTGACTTGATAACCGATCGACCCCATACCCAACACTGCGGTAGTTGTACTCGTTGTATCGAGGCATGTCCGACAGGAGCGATCGCCCAACCTTTTATAGTAGATGCCAATCGCTGCATCGCTTACCATACAATTGAAAATCGGGCAGAAAAATTGCCAGATGCGATCGCATCCCAAATGCAAGGCTGGGTTGCTGGTTGCGATATTTGTCAAGACGTTTGCCCTTGGAATCACCGCTTTGCCAAACCCACGGATGTCGGGGAATTTCAGCCATATCCTGGCAATATAGACCCCAAGCTGACAGAATTAGCTGAAATCGCCCCTCAAGAGTGGGATACGCGATTTCGGGCATCCGCACTGCGAAGAATTAAACCCCAGATGCTGCGGCGGAATGCCCGTGCTAACCTTGAGGCAAACCAAAGGTTAATGGGTGATGGGTAATGGCTAATAGAAAAAAATATTCACCAATTAGCAATTAGCAATCAGCAATTACCAATTACCAATTACCAATTACCAATTTAAAAATGCTCAAAGCAATCATTTTTGATTTTGATGGCACAGTTGCCGATACATTCGATACCATCGTGGCTATTTCTAATCGGTTAGCTTTAGAATTTGGCTATAAGCAAGCTGCCCCAGAGGAAATAGAACAAATTAGAAATTTAAGCTCCAGGGAAATTATTAGACAATCGGGCGTTTCAATTTTTAAATTACCTTTTATTTTGAGAAGATTAAAGAATGAATTAAACAATGAAATTTCTAGATTAAATCCATTACCAGGGATTGACGAAGCGTTATCAGAACTGAAAATGCAAGGGTATAGATTGGGGATTATAACGTCTAACGACAGAGAAAATGTCATGTTGTTTATGGAAAAGAATAAATTACAAGAATTGTTTGATTTTATTTATTCAGGAGCAAATATTTTTGGGAAAAGTCGGGTGATTAATCGTTTTTTAAAGCAAGCTAACTTAACTCCAGAAGAGGTTATTTATGTGGGAGACGAAACCCGAGATATAGAAGCGGCAAAAAGAAGTCAGATAAAAATGATTGCAGTGAGTTGGGGGTTTAATTCAAAAACCGTGTTAGCCGAACACAACCCAGATTTTCTCATCCACCATCCCAACGAACTGATTCAAGTGATAAGCACATTACGGTAAAACGGGGTTTGTATAAAATTGCTCAAGGATGGTTAATTAACGCCGAGGGCAACAGCGTTGCCAATATCCTGAGAAAAGTAGCTGTACAGCTAGGTTTAAACATAGTCGAGGCGGGGAAGGGAGCCTTGAGACAAAGGCAACGGATTGATTGATTTGGGCGCCGAAGTAAATAAATCCGTAAGCGTTGCTTAGAGAGGCTTGCAGCCGCCGTAGCAACATCCGATCCAGTTTCCCCTGTTTCTGAAAGGGGGAGATATCAAGTCCTTGTGGCAAATAACTAGACTCCAGTGTCCGAGATCACCGTCAGAGGTTCGAGTAGGCTGATAGTATGAGAAACCAATACCCCAAGCATCTTCCGCGCCTAGATTACCTCAAAAAGTAGGCTCGCTTAATCAGGGCAACACCTGCATCTCCCCCAGACCAACCCTCGCTACCACTGGCGATAGACCCCCACAAGGGTTTAAGGTGGTTCCCAGCGCGGCACGAAAGTAAAATCCGCGCCAGCTCTGGCACAGCCATTGGCACGGTTGTTGTGGTTGCACAACTCGTGGACGGTTTGAACCCCAGGCTGCCAATCGCTGTTTAAACTTAGTAAAAAATGGTGAAAAAACAGTGGCTTCAGTCCCAGTTTAAAGATTATGATGAGCGTTTATTGGAGTCTATGGCATGGGGGACTTTCATGCAGCAGCTTTTCCCTTTTCTGCAACCCCAAGGGGCGCAGGAAATGGAACCGTTGAAAGGCAAGCCTCGCCATGTCAGACTGGGGTCGCCTGCCCTATGTTGGTCAGCCCACACAGTGAGATTGCCGTGGCAAGGTTACCGGGTCATTCCCAGGCGTAGAGTGAAGCTAAAGCAGTCGTGCAAAACGTCTAGGCAAAAGGCTTGGGATTAGATAGTACAGGCGGTCGCAAAAGTATCAACCCCATCCAGAAATTGGCAGAGGAAAAAAAGCAAGCAACACCCATGTCTAGTATGCAAAACCAGTTCACAATACACTTTTGGGGAGTTAGAGGAAGCATCCCCTGTCCGGGAACCCACACAGTGCGCTACGGCGGCAATACACCTTGTGTGGAAATGCGCGTGGGTGGTAAGCGCCTGATTTTTGACGGTGGCACCGGCCTGCGGGTTTTGGGGCAAAGCCTGCTATCTCAGATGCCGGTAGAAGCCCACATGTTCTTCACCCACTCCCATTGGGATCACATACAAGGATTTCCCTTCTTTACACCAGCCTTCATTAAGGGAAATCACTTCCATATATACGGAGCTATAGCGCCCAACGGTTCCACAATCAAGCAGCGTATGCACGACCAAATGCTCCATCCAAATTTTCCCGTGCCGCTACAAATTATGGGAGCAGAGCTGGAATTTTACGATATCGAGGTGGGAAAACCAGTTCCATTGGACGATATAACCATAGAAATAGCCTCGCTCAACCATCCGGGACAAGCAGTGGGTTACCGCGTCAACTGGCACGGTAAAGCAGCTGCTTATATCACCGACACAGAACATCTACCCGACCGCTTGGATGAAGAAGTTTTGTGGCTGGCTCGTAATGCAGACGTCATCATCTACGATGCCACCTACACCGATGAAGAATACCACTCGCCCAAGTCCAGCAAAGTGGGGTGGGGACATTCCACTTGGCAGGAAGCAGTCAAGGTAGCTATTGCAGCCAACGTCAAGAAACTGGTAATATTCCACCACGACCCGCTACACGACGACGATTTCTTAGACAGCGTTGGAGAGCAGGTGCAACAAAAGTTCCCCAACGCGGTGATGGCAAGGGAAGGAATGTCGCTGACATTGGAAATGGAAAACCTGGGGGAGTCTAAAGCGGCGCCGGAGGAGGTAAAGGGATTGTCCGTTACTTTGACGTGACAAACTCCTGCGCCAAATGCAATCAGGTGAAAAAAGGGGGCTGGTGGAAAACGTGAACTACCCCAACCCATAGGCGGACGGGGCTTCTGTACTCACCGGGGAGTACACTAGATGAGACTTTCGCCCCATCTTTGGTCTGATCTCCCCGACTACAGCAAAAGACGGCTGAACCATCCCCATGGGAGCATTCTGATACCCTCTGCTCTAATATTTATCGCTGCGTTCCCATCGCGGTCACGATCGGTACCTCAATCAGGGCAAGTCCACTCGCTCATTTCTAACGGCATTTCATTGACCTGACAGTAACAACTACAGCAGAGTTTGGAACTGGGGAACCATCTATCAATCTCAACCAACGCCAGCGCCAAAGCGCTCTAGCTTATAGGCTAAAAAGTTGGTAAATGTTCCCCATCCAGCATCAGCTATTGCCTTTGCCAAATTGTGGTTACGTTCGCTCAGCTGGCGCTTCGCGCATACCATGGGCAATGACCATGAAGATTTTCTATTATGACAGCAATGGCTTAGCTGACCAACTTATAACTAAGTTTATAGAGAAAATATTGCCGCGAGTTGCTAACGAGTTCGTACACCTTGGCAACAACTTTTCTGTATTTGTTTCTTGACCTACTTCCTTTTTGTTTACGCGCTAGCTTTTTCTGCTTACGCAAGAGATTTTTCTCATGCTTGGCAAGATGCTTGGGATTGTCGTACTTTGATACTTTTTCGCCGTCAGTGACAACGGCAAAATACTTCAAGCCTAAGTCAATACCATAAATCTTACCTTCCGATGTAGAGGGTTTTTTGCAGGCTACTTCGGTCAAAATAGACGCAAAATACTTGCCTGATGGAGTCTTGCTAACGGTAACGGTCTTTATCTTCCCCTCAATAGGTCTATGGATTTTGGCCTTGACTATCCCGATATTGCCAGTCAGCTTGACATTGCCATCCACAATCTTGACGTTTTGAGGATACTGGATTGACTGCTTACCGTGCTTGGACTTGAACTATGGAAACTTGCACGTTTCTCAAAAAAGTTTTTGTACGCTGTTGTTAAGTTTAGCGTTGTGGCCTGTAAAACTTGGCTGTAACAATCAGCTAGCCACAGCTTTTCCTCTTGCTTCTTGAGTTTTGGCAACAGTGCATTGTGTGCTACCTGTCCAAGTCCCTTGCCAGTGGTTTTATCCGTTTCAATTGATTTGTTTAGCGCCTAATTCCACCACCAGCGAGCTACCCCAAATGTTTGAGACAAAAGTATCTCTTGTTGCTGAGATGGGTATAAACGGATTTGTACGGCTTTGTGCAGCACTCAATATTACCCCCTTGGCAAGCTTATCTTACTACATTCTGGGTTTATCATTAAAGGTTGTCCCGAAATATTTGTCAAAATCAATCGGGCGGGAGATGGGAAAAGTCAGGGGTATCGTAGCTTGCTGGTGCGAAGCGGTACCCCTGACTTTTCCCTTGCTATCCATCCCCACCGCACAGGCGGATGGGGAATTCCGCAGGTTTTGTTAACGCTGGGGGGTTTCGTTGTTAATCGTTCGCCCTAGTGGATCGCCACAAAGGGCAAAGGAAAAACCGACGTGGATCGATTGGCGATCGCGCCAACAGCAATACCCCCGCTTGGGATCCTTTGTTATATCTTTCACCAGACCCACGGGCGCTTTGCGCCTGCTTGCCAAACGCGATCGCCCCAATCCAAAAATTCCCGTATTTTTAACTCGATTTATGTAAAAATGTAAAGCGTGTGGCTTACCTCATCGCTAACAACAGTTCTAACTCCAACCGCAGTTGCCCTGGGAAATTTTGACGGCGTCCACCGAGGGCATCAGCAGGTTGTCAGACCCGTATTGCAAAGCGCTGCCATCCAAACCGGGCAACGCGCCTCCTTACAAGGGGGACAGCGGGAAATTTTGACCGACAACGCCACAGAAGGCAATCAAATACCATCCCAAGCAGAAACAACCGCGCGTCCTTATCCGACGGTTGTCAGCTTTTATCCGCATCCGCAGGAATTTTTTACAGGCCAACCCCGTGCCTTATTAACACCACCAAAAGAAAAAGCAATGGCACTGGGAAATCTGGGAGTAGAACAGCTAGTATTGCTGCCCTTCGATCGAGAATTAGCCGATTTAACGCCCCAGCAGTTTGTAGAAGAAATTTTAGTGCGGCGACTCAAAAGCCAGCGCATCAGTGTCGGACAGGATTTTCGCTTCGGGTGCAAGCGTACAGGTACTGCAACCGACTTGCAAGCGATCGCCGCCACCTATGGGATAGAAACAACAATTGTTGGTCTGCAAATCTGTTCTGGCGAAAGGATTAGCAGTTCCTTCATCCGCACTGCACTGACAGAAGGAGACATATCCAGGGCAAACCAGCTGCTGGGTCGCTCCTATACCCTGACGGGAACTGTCGTACAAGGTCAGCAGTTAGGCAGAACTATAGGATTTCCTACCGCCAATCTGCACCTGCCCCCCGAAAAGTTTTTGCCCCGCAAAGGCGTCTACGCAGTGCAAGTCAAGATCGAGAACGGCGATACGGCTAAAGCCACTCTCCGCGAACGCAGCAGCGAACCCGGAAACATTATGCCATGCCCGATTCCAGGGGTGATGAACATCGGTTGCCGTCCTACAGTTAAGGGTACAACTCCCACCGTGGAAGTTTACCTGATAGACTGGACAGGAGATTTGTACGGACAAACCTTAACGGTAAGCCTAGAACAATTCCTGCGACCCGAACAAAAATTTGCTTCCCTAGATGAACTCAAGGCGCAAATACAAGCCGACTGCGACAAGGCCAGATCCGTATTAAAGTAATGGGAAATTTAAACTAGCAAATCGGGAAAAATAATCTCAATCGTAAATTACCCATTACCTATTACCAATTACCCATTACCCAATCATGAAAGATCGGATCGAGCAGCTAACTCAAAACCTGGGTCGTACAATTGTTGGCAAAGCCGATGCCATTCGCTTGGTGTTGGTGGCGTTGCTTTCTGGGGGACACGCCTTGCTAGAAGATGTCCCCGGCGTCGGCAAAACCTTGTTGGCAAAATCTCTGGCACGCTCAATTGATGGCAAATTTCAACGGCTGCAATGCACCCCCGATTTATTACCTACAGATATTACCGGCACGAATATTTGGAATCAACGCACGGGTGAGTTTGTGTTTCTCCCCGGCCCTGTTTTTACTAACATATTGCTAGCAGACGAAATTAACCGCGCTACACCCCGCACTCAATCGGCTTTGCTGGAAGTGATGGAAGAACGGCAGGTAACTGTAGATGGGATTTCGCGCCAAGTCGAGAGTCCGTTTTTTGTCATTGCTACTCAAAACCCGGTTGAATATCAAGGCACGTTTCCTCTGCCAGAAGCGCAAATGGATCGGTTTACGCTTTCTTTGAGTTTAGGCTATCCCACAGAAGCGGAAGAACTGCAAATGTTGCAACGGTTGCAAGAGCGCGTCACCGTTGATGAATTGAAACCTTGCATTTCTCTAGAGGAAGTGCAACAGTTACAGCATTTATGTCAGCAAGTAAAGGTAGAAACACCTTTACAACAGTATATTTTGAATCTGGTAAGGGCAACGCGGGAAGATGAAGAAATTACGTTGGGCGTCAGTCCTCGCGGTGCAGTTGCCTTGCAGCGGGCAACTCAGGCGCTAGCATTTTTGGAAGGACGGGATTATGCTATTCCCGATGATGTTAAATTTTTGACAACCCACGTATTGTCCCATCGCCTGATCCCAACGGGGGGACGGCGGGCAAAAACAATTGTAGAACGGCTGATGCGATCGGTGCCGATTCCCTAGTATGAATACGCCGCAGTTTGATTTTGAAGCTTTATTTGACGCAGATTATCTATACTTTTACGCGCCGCTGATAACAGCAGAACGAAGCTATCCACCAAACAGCGGACAAAAGTGGACAACCGCTGCAAACGCTGAAGAGATAGCCAGCCTCAGTTACAAAACTACGTTTTGAGGGTCATGACACCTACAGGTACTTTCCAGCTTGTAGCCCTGTCGTCAATAGTTAAACATCCCTATTTGGTTAAGGAAGTGCGATTGACCTCACAAGCCCTCAAAACATTGGCGAGGAAAACATTACCCCGAAAGGGAGGACATTCATGTCTAACTTTGTATTTGTTATCGATACCAACGGACAACAACTTAACCCAGTACACCCAGGACAAGCGAGGCGATTGTTAAAACTCCGAAAAGCCGCTATTTATCGGCGTTACCCATTGACAATTGTACTCAAATACCCAGTATCTCAACCCAAATTACAGCCCCATCAATTAAAAATCGATCCGGGTTCCAAAGTTAGTGGACTAGCAATTGTCCGAAATGACAAAGTAATCTGGGGTGCCGAATTAACCCATAGGGGACAGCAAATTAACAACAACTTAGAATCCCGTCGTGCAATTCGCCGTCACCGCAGAAACCGAAAAACCAGGTATCGCAAACCAAGGTTTTTAAATCGCACTCGCAAAGCAGGATGGTTGCCACCTAGCATCGAATCGAGAATCGAAAACATTCTGACTTGGGTCAACCGCATCCGCCGATACGTGCCGATTGCAGGGATATCTCAGGAGTTGGTGAAATTTGATACCCAGGCAATGGAAAACCCCGAAATATCAGGCATTGAATACCAACAAGGGCAGCTCGCAGGTTACGAGATTCGAGAATATTTATTAGAAAAATGGGGCAGAAAATGTGCTTATTGCAACACAGAAAATGTCCCCTTAGAAATTGAACACATCCACCCCAAATCAAAGGGAGGCAGTTCCCGAGTATCTAATTTAACAATTGCTTGTAGAGCTTGCAACGCAGCCAAAGGAAATCTAGACGTTAAAGATTTCTTAGCAGAAAAACCCGACTTATTAAATCGGCTCTTAACAGGAGTCAAACAACCATTGAAAGATGCAGCAGCAGTAAATAGTATCCGCTGGCAACTCTGCAACAGATTAAAAGAAACATCATTACCAGTAGAAACCTCAACAGGCGGTCGAACCAAATACAATCGTACTCGATTGGGGCTGCCGAAAACTCATTGGTTAGATGCAGCTTGCGTGGGAGTAGTGGGACACCTAAAAATCTTGACTTCACAGCCTTTGTCAATCTCAGCCAAAGGATGGGGCAGCCGTCAGATGTGTCAGACTAATAAATATGGCTTTCCAATTAAACACAAGACACGATGTAAGGAATTTTTTGGCTTTGAAACTGGCGACATGGTACAAGCAACCCTCAAGAGAGGCAAATTTGCTGGGACTCATGTTGGCAGACTAATTGTACGAGCAAGTGGAGTTTTTGAGATGATTTGTGAAACAGGAAAAGTTAGTCCTGTGCGTCACAAATATTGTAGGGCAATACACCGTAATGATGGCTATATGTATTCGTTGTCCGCTTTTGTCCAGTGTATCGGCAATTAGAGGTGTCGCGATCGCGATGTAGACTTAATCGGGCGTCTGCTTGGTTTGGAACCGGGAATGACAGTTTTGGATCTCGCCTGCGGACATGGGCGGATTGCTAACAGACTGGCAAAACGCGGTTGTCACGTAACAGGGTTGGATGCTTCCGCCTTTTTTCTCGATATAGCGCGTCGCGAGGCCGCAGAGTGGGGCGTCGAAGTAGAATATATTCAGGGGGATATGCGCTCTCTGCCTTGGACAGAACATTTCGACTGCATCATCATCTGGTTAACTGCTTTCGGCTACTTTGAGGACGAGGATAACCGTCGGGTATTAACTGAAGCTAACCGCGCCTTGAAAGCCGGTGGTAAGCTAATCTTGGACTCATTTAACCGCGATTTAATGCTCAAGCAGTTTCGGCCTGAAATGGTGACCGAACGCGATGGAAACTACGCCATTGACCGTCACCGATATGATATCTTGACGGGTCGTTCCTACAGCGAAAAAATTATCATTAAAGATGGAAAGATTCGGCGGATGGAGTACTTCGTTCGCTATTTTACTTATACTGAAATTCGGGACTGGTGTTTGCAAGCTGGTTTTAGCCAGGTAGAAGGATATGGAGACGATGGCAAACCATTGACAATTGATAGCCAGAGAATGGATGCGATCGCCAAAAAATAAAGGAAAATTGTTATAACCAAAGAAAGCGGTGCTGGGCGACGAGAGTTAGTAATGGGACAACTGGTACGGTCAAAAATTCAACAAGAGTTACACAAGCGATCGCCAGTCGTTTTATTCATGCTACTGGTTCTGTGGAGTGTTGTCATTGGCTGGAGTTTAACCCTGATAACAGCTCTTCCCGCTCAAACCGAACCCGCCTCAAAAAATTTTAAGTCCGTCAGTGCCGATATTACTGGTATTACTTATTACTCTCAGTTAGATTCAGCCAACCCGCCCGTACCCAATGCTGAAGGAATAGTCAGCGGTTCAACTCAAAATTCCATCGGCACTGTTGACGTAATTCCCAGACGCTACCAACTAGGGCAACAACTTTATCTGGAAAACTGCGCCACCTGCCATATCGGGTTACCCCCAGCAGTTCTGCCAACGCAAACTTGGCGAGACTTGCTGGAAGACTCGGAACACTATGGCAGGCAGCTAAAACCTCTGGTAGATCCAGAGCGCCTACTCGTGTGGGACTACCTACGAACCTTCTCCCGCCCCATTACAGAACAAGAACAAACTCCCTATCGAGTTGCCCAATCTAGATATTTTAAAGCACTTCATCCTCAAGTTAAACTGCCCCAGTCGGTGACGATGGCTAGTTGTATCAGCTGTCACCCCGGTACGGGAGAATACGATTTTCGCACCCTCAGTTCCGAGTGGCAAAACGCTCCGTAAAGCCAGCAAAAAGCTACCAGAACGGCAAAATTACTACTTTTTGGTTCGGCAATTGCTCCTATTGCCAGCCAATAGCTTTATCGCTTCATTGGGTTCAAAATGATACCATGAAGATATTGTTATCTCCTGCCATTGTTAACGTCAACAACGTTAATGGCTGATAATGGAAAGTCAAAGACATTCCTGTAACAAAAGCTATTGGCGATCGCAATAAAAAAGCAGGCTTGTAGTAGGCGCTGCCATCGCATACTACGAACCAACAATTTTCACTTTGTTTCAACTAACAACTAACAAGTTTGAGCGACTACAATGTTAAAAACTTTGCTGGGCGATCCGAATGCTCGTAAACTCAAAAAATACCAGCCATTAGTGACTGAAATTAATCTCCTAGAAGACGAATTACAGCAACTTTCCGATCGGGAACTAACCGGGAAAACAGCCGAGTACAAAGAGCGATTGGCAAAGGGAGAAACTCTAGATGAATTGCTGCCAGAAGCTTTTGCTACCGTGCGGGAAGCTGGTCGCCGCGTCTTGGGATTGAGACACTTTGATGTGCAACTTTTGGGCGGTATGGTATTGCATTCCGGTCAAATTGCTGAAATGAAAACGGGTGAAGGTAAAACCTTGGTTGCTACTCTCCCCGCTTATCTAAATGCCCTCTCAGGTAAAGGGGTGCATATCATCACCGTCAACGATTATTTGGCACGTCGGGACGCGGAATGGATGGGACAAGTCCATCGCTTTTTGGGACTGAGTGTCGGACTAATACAAAGTGGAATGGAACCCAGAGAGCGGCAAAAAAATTACGCATGCGATATCACGTATGCAACTAATAGCGAGATCGGCTTTGATTATTTGCGGGACAATATGGCAACCTCTATGGAAGAGGTGGTGCAGCGCCCGTTTAACTACTGCGTAATTGATGAAGTTGACTCGATTTTAATTGATGAAGCTCGCACGCCGCTGATTATTTCTGGTCAAGTCGAACGCCCCAGCGAAAAATACATCCGGGCGTCACAAGTCGCGCTGGGACTGAATAGTGAAGAGCATTACGAGGTAGATGAAAAAGCTCGCAACGTAATTTTGTCAGATGAAGGGTTTGCCCAAGCTGAAAAGCTACTGGAAGTGAACGATTTATTCGACCCGAATGACCCCTGGGCGCACTACATTTTCAACGCGATTAAAGCTAAAGAACTGTTCATCAAAGACGTAAATTACATCGTCCGTAACGGCGAAGTTACTATCGTCGATGAATTTACCGGACGGGTGCTGCAAGGACGGCGTTGGAGCGATGGTTTGCACCAAGCAATTGAAGCTAAAGAACGAGTGGAAATTCAACCAGAAACTCAAACTTTGGCGACGATTACTTATCAAAATTTGTTCTTGTTGTATCCTAAGCTCGGCGGGATGACGGGGACTGCCAAAACCGAAGAAGCCGAATTTGAAAAGATTTACAAGCTGGAAGTAACGATTATTCCCACCAACCGTCCTACCGGACGTCGGGATGTATCGGATGTGGTTTATAAAACCGAAATGGCAAAGTGGAAAGCTGTCGCCGAAGAGTGCGCCGAATTGCACGAAATTGGTCGCCCGATACTCGTGGGAACTACCAGCGTGGAAAAATCTGAATTGCTTTCCAGATTATTGCGCGAGCGCGATATTACCCACAACTTGCTTAACGCTAAACCAGAAAACGTGGAACGGGAATCTGAGATTATAGCACAAGCGGGACGCAAGGGAGCAGTGACGATCGCTACGAATATGGCGGGACGGGGAACCGACATTATCTTAGGCGGTAACGCCGAATATATGGCGCGGTTAAAGTTGCGGGAATACTTGCTACCCCGCATCGTCCAGCAAGAAGAAGATAGCTTTGCGGTGACGCGGGTGCCAGGGGCAGAACGCGATCGCAGTGGCGGTCAAGGGTTCGTTCCCGGCAAGAAAGTCAAGACTTGGAAAGCTTCTCCCCAAATTTATCCGACTCAATTAAGCAAGGCCACCGAGGCAGCGCTCAAAGAAGCGGTAGAATTTGCCGTGCGGGAGTATGGGGAACGCAGTATGCCCGAACTGGAAGCGGAAGATAAGGTGGCGATCGCATCGGAAAAAGCCCCCACGGAAGACCCGGTAATTCAAAAGCTGCGGAACGTTTATAACCGCATCCGCGAGGAATACGAAGTCTTCACGAAAGCGGAACATAATGAAGTCGTAAAATTAGGCGGATTGCACGTAATTGGCACAGAACGCCACGAATCGCGCCGCATCGATAATCAATTGCGCGGACGTGCGGGACGGCAAGGCGACCCCGGATCGACTAAGTTTTTCCTCAGTTTGGAAGATAACTTATTGCGGATCTTTGGGGGCGATCGCGTCAAAAATATGATGGATGCTTTCCGCGTCGAAGAAGACATGCCGATCGAGTCGGGAATGCTCACCCGTTCCTTAGAAGGCGCGCAGAAAAAGGTCGAAACCTACTACTACGACATCCGCAAACAGGTGTTTGAATACGACGAAGTGATGAACAATCAACGTCGGGCGATCTACGCCGAACGTCGCCGGGTGTTGGAAGGTCAAGACTTGAAAGAACAGGTGATTAAGTATGCCGAAAAAACGATGGATGACATCGTGGAAGCATATATTAACCCCGAACTACCTTCGGAAGAATGGAAGTTACCCGAAATGGTCGCTAAAGTGAAAGAATTTGTCTATCTACTTAGCGACCTAGAACCAGAACAACTCGAAGACTTGTCGATGAACGAAATTAAAATGTTCTTGCAAGAACAAGTCCGAATTGCTTACGACATTAAAGAAGCGCAAATCGAGCAAGTTAGCACCGGATTGATGCGTCAAGCCGAACGTTTCTTTATCTTGCAACAAATCGATACCTTGTGGCGGGAACACTTGCAAGCAATGGATGCCCTGCGGGAGTCGGTGGGACTGCGCGGTTACGGTCAACAAGACCCGCTGATCGAGTACAAGAGCGAAGGATACGAAATGTTCCTAGAAATGATGACCGCGATTCGTCGCAACGTCGTCTATTCGCTGTTCCAGTTCCAACCTCAGATTCAAGCACCCGTGCAAGCAACGTCGGAAGTTGGCTAATGGCTAATGGCTAATGGCTAATGGTTAATGGCTAATGGTTAAAGCAATCGCAATCGGCAATTAGCTATTAACCCAAGTTATTAGTTACAAACTGTAATTTTGCTTAGATTGCTAAAATTTTTCCCTCGGCAATTAGCCATTAGCAATTAGCCATTAGCTACGATCAAAGGCAACAACAACCGAGTTAAAATGCGACCGTCTTCAACCTGGTAAAGCTTGAGTTTGCCTCCAATTTGCTGCACCAGGGATTGGCAAATCCTTAGTTGCAGTCCGGGAGGTTGGTTCAAGCTAGAAGGAGCGAGTTCGTCCCAGGGGCGTTGTCGGAATTCGGCAATCAGTTGGGGGTCGATGACGCCGTTGTCGGTAATGGATAGCTCTAAAAGGGGATTGAGCATCGGTTCGGATAAGTCCCCAATCGCCATGTTGCCCGATTTTCCCTTGCCCACGATGCGATACCAAATGTCGATCTTTCCGCCTTGGGGTGCGCGATCGCCAGCAGCGCTCAAGACTTCGTATAGTATTAATTCGATTTTGAATAATTCCCCGCTAAAGCTAATGGGGATCTTTTGGTTATGTTCGCTCCTGATTTCGTGGAGTTGGGACCAGAGTCGGCGTTCTTTGAGCAGGGGGTCAATGCGTTCGAGGGCGCGCTTCAGCAAAGTGGTGAGGGAAATCGTTTCTTTGCTAAGTTCCCCCAAGTCCTTAATCGAGCGCATTTTCCACTCCTCGGTAGAAAGCAGGTGCCCCATCGCCAACAGCGAGTTGCTGAGTTGCTGGCAGATCTGCCGCACCCTGGTTTGCAGGATCTCGGGTTCTTTTGAGTCTAACTGGGACAGCACTTTTACCCCAGCCTCTAGGCAGCGGTGGAAGTCTTCCATGGATCTATGCTTGTACCAGTTTAAGCGTTCCAATTCTTGCCGCTGGGATTGCAGGTGGTGCGCCAGCATCAAGTAGCGGCGAAACCAAGCTAACTGCGTCACCAAAAGGCCGAAAGCTGGCAGCGCCATTTCCGACCAGCGACGACCTGGCTTGTCTGCCACCACCACCACGCCGGTGGGTTCGTATTCGGGAGCAGTCCGCAACGCCATCACTAAAATCTCGCCAATGCCGGAGCCTATTAGCCACTGTCTGGTGTCCGGTGATAACTGATCCACCCGCTTGATTACAAGGCTGTCCTCCACCAGTGCGGCTTGAATCAGCTTATCCGTATCGATGGGGACGACAGCATTTAAATTGACGGCAAACTGCTGGTTCGCAATAACACCCGCTACTATCCGCCCCACCTGCTCTCCCGGCGACCAAGCCACCAAAGCAACTAAGGGACACGCGAGCATTTGGGCGATGGGTTGCAGAACTGTCCCTTCGTAAGTGCGAATCTCCAAGTTGGTGTCTGGTGTTACCTGAGTAGGCAACAAAGGTTGAGCAGAGGCAAGGGTTGAGAGTCCCCATTGCAAGGACTGGAAGATTTTTTGCTGGGATAAGACTTGTCTTTGCAGCTGCCATTGGTGGACAATCAAGCCAATCTGTTGAGCCACGACACGGATTAGTTCTCGCTCGGCATGAGTCCAAGTGCGGGGAGTTTCGTAACCGAATGCCAGCAGCCCTTCCAGGTGTCCTTCCGAACTGGTGCGGGAAATCAGCAGCGATCGCACTCCCGCTTCTAGCAATCCCTCGCGCCAACTCGTCAGCTTTAGATCTGCGGTCAAATCTTCTATTTCCACCGATTCGGTGCTGCTGACAAATTGCCAATCCACTTCGTTGAGGGCAGGTAAGTAGTGGGCGATCCCTGATGAGTCCTCCTTCAGTGGTGAGGAATGACTTTCTTTACCATGACGCAGGGAAGCCCCTAGGGGTTGTCGGTTTGCTGGATGGTTTTGGTAACAAATTTCAAACTTGCCAGATTCTGAGTCAAACAGCAGCACGAGAAAACGCGCTTGCTGTAAGCGGTGGGACAGGTTGTCGGCACATGTTTTAAGCGTCGCCTGCCAGTCTTGTTCGCTAGCGATCGCCCGCGCTAACTCCGCCGTCAGAATTTGGTCTTGTTTAGTTTGTTCGATGGTAGCTTCCATCCGTTCGATCGGGGCGATCAACGCCACTAACTGCGCCGCACCGCGCACGAAGCTTTTTTCTTGTTCCTGCCAAATGCGCGGATCGTTGCCTTCTACCGCCAAAAAGCCCAGCAATTCGTCTTGCAACAAAATGGGCGCTGCCAGCAAACTCCGCACCCCTAACCGCTGCAATAACCGACTCGTCAAATCCGCCTTCAGAGAACTGTGCGCCTCCCCAATCGAGACAACTTGATCGCGTACCATCGCCTTATAGAAACCACCCGCCTCCTGGACGGTAATCCCCGCCGCGCTGTCTTTGCCTCCAATGCTGCTCGTCGTCCGGTTCCCCACTCGACGCCAGAAGTAGCGTTTTTCCGGTTCAAACCAGTAAATATTCGTGCGCGTTGGCTTGACAAATGCATGAGTTTGTGATACAACAACCTCTAAACGCTGCCACATGGTGGGCAAAGTCCGCAGTTCGTTGAGCAGAGCCAACAAAGGCTCGTCGGGACGCTTGGCTTGCTGGTGCTGCCAATCAGTTTCGATTTGATTCAAAGCCGCCGCCAGTCCCCCCAACAGGATTGACAGCCTTGCTTTTTCGTCAGCGCGGGGGGAAATGCCCCAGCCCTCTTGTCCCAGCAGCGCCAAGCCGAAGCAGCGATCGCGGTAGCGGATGGGGTAAATCAGCGTTCCCCGAATGTTAAACGTTTGCGCCGCCTTGCGCCATTCCCCCGCACGGGTTTCTTCTTGCAAGTCCGGTACGCCGATGGGTCTTTGCTGAATCACCACCTGTTCCAGCAGATCGCCGGGATTGAGGAAAAATCGCTGGTTTAAAAACCCGCTCCCGCCGGTGGGGGTAATGCCTCCTTTACCCAAGATCCGGTGATCCAAGCGATCGTAGAAACCAATCCAAATTAAGCTGTAATTTAATTCTGTTTGGAGATAACTGACGGTAGTTTCAATTAGAACATCTACATTATCCTCTTCTCGGAGGGTTTGGAGAACGCGCCCCAAGGTAACAATCTGTTTATCTTCATTAGGTATTGGCTGCTCACCCATTTGCTACAACTCCCGTTAAATCGGGGAAATGAAAGCGTTGTATGAATACTTATATGAGAAAGTATGAAAATAAGGGATGGGAGAATTTAAAATCGTCGTGGAACACTTAGACGTATAAATTGCACCTTGGATATTTATAAAGCCGGTTTACGACCTATTTTGTTTGGATTAAAGCTAGATCCAGAATTTTTGCATCAACAGACCATAGGAATTTTAAGCTGGCTGGCTCGAGAAGGGGAGCGAAACCCCGCGTTTTGGCTGCGATCGCAATTGCAGCAATCTTGCTGCTTTGGCGATGCACGCCTCAAACAAACGCTTTGGGGACTAAATTTCCCAAACCCAATGGGGTTAGCCGCCGGGTTTGATAAAAACGGTACTGCTTCAGGAAGTTGGGAAGCGCTTGGTTTTGGCTTTGCCGAGTTAGGTACTGTAACCTTCCATCCCCAACAGGGTAACCCCCGTCCCCGCTTATTCCGCTTGCCCTTGGATCGGGCTGTTTTAAACCGTATGGGATTTAATAATAGCGGAGCAGCGGCGATGGCGAGCCAGCTTTGTGAAACTTGGCAGTATCGTCCACGAAGTATACCGATTGGGATTAATCTCGGTAAATCTAAGGTAACACCCTTGCCAGAGGCTCCCAGTGATTATTTAGCAAGTTTTCGGTTGCTGAAAGAATTGGGGGATTATTTTGTCGTTAATGTATCTTCTCCCAATACGCCTGGGTTGCGGAGTCTGCAAGATGCGCCTCAGTTGAGTGGGATTTTGGACGCCCTACAACAGGAAAACCAAGGTGCTAAGCCAATTTTAGTCAAGATTGCACCGGATTTGGAGTGGGATGCGATCGCTGATGTCCTCCAGGTGGCGCAAACCCATCACCTAGCTGGGATTATCGCGACTAATACTACGATTAGTCGCGAGGGGTTGAAAACTGAGTTTGTTTCAACGGGGAATTCGGTTAAAGAGGAAGCAGGTGGGATTAGCGGTGCGCCTTTACGTCAGCGATCGACGGAGGTAATTAGGTTTATTTGGCGCGAAACAAAAGGGCAGTTACCGATTATTGGGGTGGGAGGTATTTTTAATGCTGAAGATGCTTGGGAAAAGATTACTGCTGGGGCAAGTTTGATTCAAGTTTATACGGGTTTGGTTTATCAGGGGCCGTTGATGGTACGGCGTGTTTTAGAGGGGTTGGTGAGGAAATTAGAGGAAAGGGGATTGTCGAGTATTTCTGAGGCAATTGGAAAAGAGAATTGAACCACAGAGGCGCAGAGGACGCAGAGGAAGAGGGTAGGGAGAGGCGATCGTTGTTTAGAATATCTAGATAACCAGGACTTACGCAAAGTTTCTGTGTGTAGGGTGCGTTACGCTATCGCTAACGCACCATGACATTGAGAATATTCCTACCCCAGAACAGATGTTGAGTTGTTTTATTCTCAGCTATTGGGCAACAAAAATGTATTTGCCTATTTTTATAATTCCTCTGATGAACGGACTGGAGATGTGTTTTTATTCGATGGTGAAGAAACTGAGATATCGATCTATCTTAATGGTGAATGGAGGTTTGAGACATGAAACCGGATTTTGCAGCAATGAGTCGCAAGGAGTTGCGAGCTTATATTCTTAAATATCCAGATGATGATGAAGCTTTTTATGCTTACATGGACAGGTTAAAGCAAAACCCAAATAAAAGTCCACTTTTTCCAGCACCTAAGTCAATTGACGATTTGAAAAATTTTCCGGAATTGCTGGAAAAATACCGTCAGCAGCGACAAGGAGAATTGTAGGGTGGGGGATGCGATCGCACCATCCGTTCGTAGTAGGCGCTTGGGCGCCGTACCGCAGCCATATCGCATCAACTGTGACATTTTACTCTTTCTTAAACAAAACTTAAGCACGACGAGGCCAGAAACTCGATTTATTTGGGCAATTTCTGTTAAAGAGTAAACACTTTTTTTAGAGTCTTGATTTTTGCCGTATCTATCCCACATTCAAGTTTGGCGATAGGGTTCAAACTTTTCCACTTGCCTTTACTCGCTGTAAAGATAATGTCTGCTGCTTTTTCTGGTTCAACTGTTTCAAACCCGCCTATTTTACTGGTGGATAAATAGCTTATCCGGCTCAAAATATCATCTCTGGATGCGCGTTTAATACTGACAGCTTCCGGCGCTGGGGGAGGCGGTGCAGATGGTTTTGGCGGTGAGAGGAAGAAGACTTTGGAAAGGGCATCTAACTTTTTGCCCTTTGTAATTCCGCATTTTAAGTTAGTAATAGGGTTAAAGTTTGACCAATTTTCCCTGTTAGCTTCTGCAATTCGATTAGCAGCTACAACTGCATCGACTCCCTTTAATGCACTACCCGGTTCGGCAATTAAGTATCTCAGTGCAGCTAGAATAGTATCTCTTGATGCTGTAGTAAGATTGACCTTGGGAATCGCTTCCCGCGCCATGATTTTTGCCTGATCAATGTTTTTGTTGTCTGGTTCAATTACAATACACCAGACTCTTTCTAATTCAGCTTGTTGTGCAACTGCATAAACAAAGTGATTGCTAACAACTTGATACTGATAGTCCCCATTTTCTTTGACAATTACAGGAACCCAATTACGCCCATCCGTTTGCAATACAGCCTCTGCTGCTGCTTTGATGATAAATTCTGATTCATTAGATTGATATTCAGAGTTAATACTTTCTAATGGCAAGTGCATCAGCTTACCTACATCATCAAATTTACCCATGTAAAAAATACTCCTTAGCTAAACCAAGATAGTTTTCTGCTACAGTCTTGTTTAAAAAAACTGCGGGAACATGCGAGAACGCAGCATTGGCAACAGTTGCATGATTGGGAATACTGAAAATAGTTTGATCAATATTCCCTTGTGTGGCTTTAGGCCAGTAGTATGGTAACAGATTAAAAGCGGGTTGTGCTTGTTGTGCTTTGGTAATAATTTGTTTAATTTCAGTGTTGGTAATTTTATGTTGAGCTTCTGTCATCTTTTCTCCATTAAAAAAGATAGGTAACGCAATTGGCCCTCCATCTTTTCTTTCTTTCTGAATGTCTGGTATAAACTTTGTAATCACCCTTGCCGCATTGTGTAACGATGTCGCTCCATTATGCTTTGTGGGAATGAGTACTACATCGGAAGCGGCAACACCACTCTGACTAAAAAACAGCCATTGTGTTGGGCAATCAATTAATATGTAATCGTAATCATAAACAAAAGCCTTAAGTAAATCTCGCAATCTTCTTACTCCTTTTTGGATTTGGGCATCCATGTTGTTATCTGTCCATTCTTGCATTCTCCGATCTGATGGAATAACATCAAACATATGCAAGCGATTCCCTTGTTTATCTGCTGGACTAAAAGGCACAACTGTATTGCGTACATCAAGTTTTGTATCGGCAAGACAATCTAATAAACTGGTATTCCCAACTTCGAGTTTAAGAGATGTAGTTAAATCTCTTTGTAAATCAAAATCAACTAAAAGAACTTTTTTATGCTGTTTCTTCAAAATAGCCGCTAAATTGATGACTGTTGTAGTTTTTCCTACTCCTCCTTTATTGTTGTAAACACAGACAGTTAACGCTGTTGGTGGCTTGTTAATCAAATGCTTGATATTGGCAACAATATCAGCAATATTGTCTTTCTTAATTAACTCGCAGCGAGTTGCTGGAAATACAACCTTTCCATGTCGCCGGAATAGCTGTATGTGAACTGAATTTGTAATAATGCCCCATTGAGCAGTGTGACACTTAGGGGAAAGCAGATACTTTTCAAGCTGTTTCCTAGTTTTTAAGTAGTGAGGAGTGCCTTCTGATAAGTCGATCTTTGCTCCTCCCGTTGAGCGTGCTTTGACTTCAACAAGTAAATAAGGATTAATTTGAGAATTAAAGAAAATATCATTAGTGTTTGTATTGTGACGAGCTGCAAAGTCAACTTTATTAGCTCCTGGCCCTGTGTTAAAATTTGGACGGCGTTCTTGATCTGAAAATCCGAGTTCCTCAAGAAGAGGCTTCGCAAATTGATCGCAAATGACTTGTTGTACAGGCTCATCTGGCAGAATGTTGTCTAAAATATCGTTCCAATTCATCAGTAGCATTACGTAGTTCCTATGGAGTTGGATGAGTTAGCTAGCTTTTCTAAGTACATATAATTATACGTGTTACTGATATCGCATCCGTATTTTCCTGGATTTATACCAATTTCCCTTGATAATGCTACAGATCAAAGTATTGTAGGGGCGGGTTTTACCAATAACCTGTGACAAAAACAAACCATTCAAATAAACCCGCCCTACGCCTTGTGTGGCACATTGATGGGAAAACGGTATTATATGATGTCCGCTAGCATCAGTTGTATATAGTTGATTGTGCGAAAAAGCGTTTTTTCTCCCCCAGCTCCCCAGCTCCCCCAGCTCCCCCAGCTCCCCAAACGCAACCGATGCAACCGGACACGATATTATATGATGTCCGGTCGATTACCCATAAAAAGACGCCGGGACACGGCACGATTAACGTCCATTGTTTGTCCGAGATATCTATGATGCCGTGTCCCTACGCAACGACAGAGTGATGTTTTTTTATTATGGGCAAATTCAACGGACATCATATTAACCCCCAACTCAAAAGCCTGCGTAGGCAGGCTTGGTTTGTATAGCCCCAGGCTTTAGCCTGCGGGCGTCTATACCTGACTCATCTCCATCAATGTCACTTCCCAAACTAAGCGCGGCTGAGCAAATTTTTGCAAACATTTCCGCGCTTTTTCCAATTTTTCTAGGGGTGATTCGCGAATTTTATTAGCTAAAAATTGCTGCCAATAACAATGCTGCAAGTAATCTATTAACCACAATTGCGCTTCGGTGTCCAAGTTTTTATCAATTTGACGCGCTAATTCTAAAGCATCGCGCAGTTTTTTGGGTGGATGTTTTAATTGTTGGATTAATTCAGCAGGAATTGCTTGCAATTGTTCCATTGATGCGATCGCTTCCCCCGGACTCCCCTGCGCGATCGCTACTATCTCCCTATGCTCTAAAATCTCCCCATGACCCTTATCCCTCAGCACCTGCGTCATCGCCTCTGTGGTTAACCGATAAAATGGTATCCTCTGACACCGCGATACCAGTGTGGGTAATAATGATTCAACGCTGGGTGCAATTAATATTATCGTCGCTCGTCCGGGTTCTTCTAAGGTTTTCAGCAACGCATTTGCCGCCGCTTCTGCCATAGTTTCGGCTTGTTCTAATACTACGAGCGATCGCGGTGCAACCAAGGGCGGACGACTGAGAAATTGGGTGATTTCTCGCACTTGTTCTAAACGAATCGAGGGCGGAGCCTTGCGTTTTAACCCTTTTTGTGCTGCTTCCGCCGCCGATAGTCTTTCTCCGTTGTGCAAATAGGTTGGTTCTACCCACAACAAATCCGGATGGTTACCCGCAGAAATGCGTTTTTTCTCCCGTTCCCAATTGGCTGGCACTTTCGCACAAAATAACTGTTCGATAAAACACCGTGCCGCCAAACTCCGTCCCACTCCATCCGGCCCAGCAAACAGATATGCTGGTGCTATACGGTCAACTTCAATCGCCTGCAAGAGCAACTGCACCGCCCGATCTTGCCCTATTATTTCTCTAAAAGCATTCATCGAAGCCCCATCCAACAATTACCCATTACCCATTACCCATTACCCATTACCCATTACCCATTACCCATTACCAATTCGGATACCATTCTGACAACCGCTTCTCGACAATCATCCGTATTTGCTCTTGTACCGACTCCTGGCTAAGACTCGCATCTATCCGCGCGATCCGGGTTGGGTGCGCTTTGGCTAGGGCTGTAAAGCCTTCTTGCACCCGCTGGTGGAATGTTAAATCGGCTTGTTCCATACGGGTAATTTCTTTTTGTTGCTGCTTCCTCGCCAAACCAACAGCGGGGTCGAGATCTAGCCATAAGGTTAAATCGCTTTGTAAACCGCCGGTAGCAATTTGGTTGAGTTGTTCGATGAGCGAGAGGCTTAAACCTCGTCCGTAGCCTTGGTAAGCGATGGTAGAGTCGGTGTAGCGATCGCACAACACAATCGCTCCTCTAGCTAACTGGGGCAAAAGCACTTCCTCCACATGCTGCGCTCGATCTGCTGCGTATAAGAATAACTCTGCCTGTTCGTGAATCGATAGGTGAGGGCGAACCTCTAACAGCAGGCGTCGCAGTCCTAACCCTAATTCGGTTCCCCCAGGTTCCCGCGTCACCACTACCTCTTGGGCAATACCCGCTGGTTTTAAGCGTAACAGCCAGCCGCTATCTTGCAACCATTGCCCCAGTCGCCGCAGTTGAGTTGTTTTACCGCAGCCTTCTACCCCCTCGAAGGTGATTAATTTGCCCTTTTGGGCTGAAGTAGGCTTAATTTTTTCAGTACAAGCCACATTCTCTTTTAAGCGGGTTGATGCTAATTCAGCCGAATTTTCTGGCAACATAATGGCATCTGGTAGTCAGCATTACATACCACAAATTTGGTAAAAAGTGCGTATATCTCTGGATAGAGGTAAAGGACTGGTTATGGCGATCGCTTGCAAATCGTATCAAACCTCTAGGCAGAGGTTGGGTATTATAAGAGGGTCTTGGAGTTGCAAGCCCGAGGTGTTCCATGGCTCGCTATACTTGTTCCTATACAATTGCCCTTCCCTTAGATCGTCTTCGGCAGTCCCTGATAGATGTTTTAAAGACCTGTCCTGTAGATATCATCTATGAGACGGGTGATTATTTGATGGCGCGGGAGATTCCCGGTAAGGTTTCCTATGCCAAGCTGGTGACGGTAGAAGTTTTGCTAGATCGCACAACGGCTACAGAAAAAGAGACTCGCATGAGTTTGGTGATGAAAAACGAAGAATTACCCCTACAGGTTGACAACCATTGCCACCAGATGTTTGATCTGATGAATCAGGCAATTATCGAAAATCGCCAATGGCAATTGGTTGAAACTGTAGCAGGAGAGTTGCCAACTATTTAGTCAAGGCAGACTTCGATTAAGTTGGGTTACGCAAAATTATCTACTCTTCCGAATCGTCATCTAACATACTCGGGTTAATCAAGGTGATATCAAAGGGATCGAGCGGTCCCGACGGCTGGGTATCGCGTCTGAGTTGGTAATATTTTGCTCGCACTTGGGGACCGAAGACAATCTCGTCTTCGTTTTCCAGGTCGTGAGCGGCCATTCGCCGACCGTTAATTAACAGACCGTTGGAACTGCCTTTGCCTTTGGCATCGCCATCAACAATTCGGTAATAGTGAGTGCCATCTTGCCTGGGTAAGCGTACCAACGTGGCATGTCGGCGCGAGACAAAATGGGAGACGAGGCGAATATCGCACTGTGGATCCCGACCAATCGAATAGACCGGGGCTTTTAGTACTACTTCCTTGCGTCCTTTATCGTCTTCAACAATCAACAGATGATTGTGTTCTTGTGGTACAGGCATTGAAGAATCTCTCTTGGAACAAGTTTAAAAACAGCGGTTAACTCAATGTTGAATGTAGCAGTTGCTCTTAACGTTATTGAGTTATATCTGACCGGGAGTTGGCTGACTCTTCGCTGGAGATTGTTCTTCTACAGTTTTTTCTACCATAGCGGGATCGATCAGCGTCTCATCTAATGATGGCTCTGGCAGCGGTGCTGACGAGGTGTCTTGGCGCTGCATGTACAGATAGGTAACCTGCACGTTAGACCCGAAAACAATTTTGTCGTTATGTTTCAGGATACGAGCGCGGATTTTTTCACCGTTAATTGACAACCCGTTAGTACTATACTTGCCTTTTCCATCACCATCAATAATTTGGTAGGAGTAGCTGCCATCTTGATTTGGTAAGCGGATCAAAGTCGCATGGCGATTGGAGACAAACAAGGACTCCACGCGGATATCGCACCTCTTACTCCGCCCCAGGGAATAAGCAGGAGCCTCTAGAATAAACTCCCTTTGTCCCTTATCGTCCTCAACGATCAATAGATGTTTTTGATAGTTTGGTGCAGTCATCGAAGCATCTGTAATGCGAGGCGGAATCAGCGTGTTTTTGTTTGAATCATAACAGGCACAATCAAAGCGAATCCGATTGACAATGCCTGTTAACTTACCGACAATTTGGCGATGGCAGTTAGGGCGTCAACTCCCGTGAAGACTGACCTTCGCCGCCAAAGACAGGGGTACACAAGGGATTGGTGCGGCGCAGCAGCAGAGAGTTAGTGACAACGCTGACCGAACTAAAGGCCATCATTGCACCCGCACCTGCTGGACCGAGAACGATGCCCCAAACCGGAGCTAAAATACCGGCGGCTATGGGAATTCCCAGGGTGTTGTAGGCCAATGCCCAAAATAAATTCTGGCGGATTTTGTTGACAGTCGCACGGGAGAGCCGAATCGATTCGACAATGTCGCTGAGGCGCGATCGCATCAGGATAATCTGAGCGCTTTCAATAGCCACGTCGGTTCCCGCTTGCAGAGCAATCCCCGCATCCGCTTGTGCCAATGCCGGTGCATCGTTAATCCCATCACCAATCATAGCGACTCGGTGACCCCCGGTTTGCATCTGTTGGATCGCCGCTACTTTGCCATCTGGACGGACGCCGGCTTTAACGTCTTTGGCATCAAGTCCTAAAGTTTGGGCGATCGCCACTGCTGCTTCGTACCGATCTCCTGTTAAAATCATCACCCTTAATCCCATCTGCCGCAGGCTATCGACTGTTGTTTTAGCATCTGGTCTGAGAGCATCTGTAACCGCTATTACCCCTGCTAGCCTGCCTTCTACTGCCACGTATACTACTGTTTTACCAGCCAAAGCTAGCCCCTGCGCTTGCGCTTTTACAGCTTCGACCATCGAGACACCCTGCTGCATTAACCAATCTTCACCTCCCACCAGCACTTGCTGACCTGCCACCGTAGCAGATACCCCCAACCCTGCTTCGGTATAAAAGTCTTGTGCCGCTGGGATAGATAATCCCTTGGCTTTAGCTTCCTCCCCAATTGCCGTTGCCAGGGGATGGCAAGTGCCGCTTTCTGCCGCCGCCGCTAGTTGAAGTAATAAGGACGCGGTGACAAGGGAGAACGGTGACGCGGTGACATCTTGACTCTCCGCGTCTCCCTGTCTCCCTGTCTCCCTGTCTTTACTCTTTGCGCCTTTACTCTCCGCGTCTCCCTGTCTCCCTGTCTCCCTGTCTTTACTCTTTGCGCCTTGACTCTCCGCGTCTCCGTCTCTGGGCGTCTCCCCGTCTTCCCCATGCCCGATGCCCTCAACTGGTATGCAATCTGTAACCGTAGGTTTACCTAGAGTCAGTGTGCCAGTTTTGTCAAATACGATGGTATCGAGTTGCCGTACTCGTTCTAAGACATCGCCGCCTTTGATTAATATTCCTCGTTCTGCGCCGATGCTAGTACCGACTAAGATAGCCGTCGGTGTGGCAAGTCCCAAGGCGCAGGGGCAGGCAACTACTAAAACTGCGATCGCTAGCTTTAAACTCAACAGCAGGGGTGATGGATGCAGCGTCATTTCCATTCCCATTCCTCCATGCCCCATTCCCCATGCCTCATGCACGACATCAGGCCACAGGTGCGTCCCGATAAAATACCAGAAGACAAACGTTAACGCTGCGGCTGTCATTACGCCGTAGGTAAAGTACCCGGCTACCGTATCCGCCAGTTTCTGTACGGGGGCTTTGCGCGTTTGCGCTGCTTCCACGAGTGCGACAATCTGAGCAATGGTTGTATCTTTGCCCGTGCGAGTTGCCCGCAAGACGATAACGCCCGACTGATTTAGCGTTCCGGCAGCGACTAAATCTCCTGGTTGCTTTAATACCGGCATCGGTTCCCCAGTCAGCATCGACTCATCCACCGTTGTTTTACCTGCCACGACTTCGCCGTCCGTGGGGATTTTCTCTCCGGGTAAAACCTGCAACCATTCTCCTATCCGCACTTGGTCGGCTGGAATTTCAATTGCCTGATGCATCGATGTTTCATCTACAACCTTTTCGCTAGTAGTTTTGACTAAGCGCGCGGTTGTGGGCTGTAGCGAAAGTAACGCTTCAAAGGCTGATGCGGCTCGTCCCCTCGCCTGTTGTTCCAAGGTGCGACCCAAGAGGATAAAGCCCAACAACATCACGGGTTCGTCAAAGAAACATTCCCACCCCAATTGGGGAAACAGTAAAGCTACGACGCTAGTGGTATAAGCGGTTACAGCCCCCAATCCTACAAGCGTATTCATGTTGGGTGCTAGCCGTCGGATGCCCCAAAAGCCATCTACAATGATCGATCGACCTGGACCTAGTAAGGTTGCGGTTGCTAACCCCCAGTGAAACCAGAACGGGGTAAGGAAGGAAAAGTGTTGACCCAGATGACCCAGTCCGGATAAAACAATTAAAGCACCAGCCACGATCAGCCGCCAAATGGTGGCTTTGATTTCTCGGCGGTGACTTTCTGCGGGGGTGATGTAATCTGTTTGATTGGCACTCCCATAACGGGGTTGAGTGGGAAACCCGGCAGATGTAAGTTTTTCAGCTAATGTAGCGGGTTCAAGCCTACCAATTTCGTACTCAACAACTGCGACCTCGGTTACCAAATTGACGCAGGCTGAAATAACTCCAGGATTTGATTTTAACTGTTGCTCCACAACCTTGACGCAGCCAGCACACCTCATGCCTGCTACATCCAGAGTGGTTGTATCGGTGGGTAATGTTGGGTGAGCGTTCGCCGTCTGAGACAATACGGGATTAGAAGATTTCTGGACTAATTGCAACACTTCGCTTACCTAATCTGTTTCTCGTTTCTCCTTCAAAGGTAGGCTTTGGCTCGCGAGATCGCCTCTATCTCGCTAAGTTTTTTAAACTATCGTTTATAACTGTTAATATTCCAGCCGCAGTCAGTATCTAAGGATACTTTGTTGCATCTATCAAAAGCTAGAAATATTAACTTTTTTAGTGAAAAAAGCTGTTTTATTGCTTCTGCTTCTACCTTACAAGACTTACGCACGACCTTGCCATCACCTTTGTTTCGACCTGGCGCTCTAGTTTCCTTGCTCAACGATTTTTCACAGAAACCCGGTTTCTTTGCGTAAGTCCTGCCTTATTTAGCGCCGCTACCTAAGATAAATAGACTCAACAAAGTTCCGCTATTCCACAGACTGTGGAGTAGCATGGGAGCTAGTAAGTTGCGCGTGCGCGTATAAACCACCCCCAGCACGATTCCCAACGTCATCAGCGGCAGTACTTCGGACAAACTCAGGTGAGCAACTGCAAACAGCAAGCTACTCGCTACAATTGCTCCCCAAACTGGCACGTAGCGCGTCAAAGATGGCAGTAAAAATCCCCGGAACAGAAACTCTTCAAACAGCGGCGCGGCAACGGCTGCTGTCAAGAAAAATATCAATAAAGCCACCCCATCTTGACTCTCTAGCACCAACGGCAACAGCGGATTGCTCCCTCCCTGTCCGCGCCAAACAAGCTGGTTAATCAACGATACTAAAATCACCAGCGGCAGTGCGGTTAAATAACCTGCCAAACCCCACCAAAACCAATTGCCGCTCAAATCGATTTGAAACCACTTTTCTTGCTGTGGTAGCGGTAAAAAAGCCTTGAGCGAGAAATACAGCACCAATAACCCACCCAGCGCCACCAAAACATAACTCGCCAGCACGTACAAAGACTGCCCCCGCACGTCGAAGGTAGAAGCCTTGACTTTTAGTAAAAAGAATGCTAAAGGAACCAAGATTTGACCCATCAAGAAAAAGCCGACAACGAACACTTGCCAAATCGTCTCGGCGTCCCAGGGAGTTGACCAGGGGAGATTCTCATTTTGCCCCAACAGAGAATCTTTGCCCTTGACCAGTCGCTGACCTACTAGAAAAATTAGCAGTCCGACGCCAATTAAAAACCCTAAAGTTGGGATAGCACTGACAACGGCTAATTTCAAAACCGCTTGCTCGGCTATTTCCCGTTCTGCGGCGATCAGCTTAGAGAGCGCATCCTCGCGTTGTTGTAACTGATAAAGTCGGGTTAACGCCTGGTAGCGGAACCATCCATCTAACTGCTTGTTAATCGACTGCTGTGCATCTGGAAGCAAGCGGGGGGGACTGCTCCACAAACCGATCAAAACTGTAGCGTTTTTGGCGGCGGGTTCTGCATTGGCTTGAGTTTGAACTCGCTCGTTCACCTCTGTCCAAGTCTTTAACGCCGCCTCGGTTTGTCCTTGCTCAACCTGTAAAATTCCCAGCCGCAAGTCTAACTCGTTAATCAATTGTTGCGTTTGTTGAATCGACGCCTGCAACGGTGCTTGCTTGGGAGAAATAGATGTTTGAACGCGAGTGGCTTTGAGGGGTTTCTCTGGGGTGGGTGAAAGCTTGGTATCTTGCTGTAGCAGTTGTTGCAGCGTAGTTTGGGCAGATTGGCGTGCCTGTTCGTATTGCTTTTGAGCTGCTTTTAGCGGTTCAACCCCGATCAGGGTTTCCCGTGCTGACTTGAAATCCACACCTTGGGCAGTTTCACCTTCCCACTGGGTAGCGTGGAGTAGCAAATTGGTTTGGTACAGTTCCAGGCGACTTTGAATCTGAGGCTGATTCCAGCTAGCGATTAAAGACAAGCTCAGGATAAACAGTATTGCAATCGTCAGTACGCCTAAAATAAACCGCTTTAGTGTCATCTATATCTCCCCAGGATACCCCTACCAGTTTAGAGCTTAGACATCCCTGAGAATTATAGGGCGCGCGACAGCCGATCCACAAAACCAGCTTTAGCGCAGTCTGTCGCAACCTATAGATTTTTGTGTAACCGTTGAACTGACCTATCTTCAGACGCTGGTAAGAGAAATTATTAAAAAAAGTAACTCAGTATTTACGTGTACCAAAAAATACATAAAATTACTGTAATTCTGAAGTCAAAACAAATACGTAAAGTTAGCGTTAGCAAAACCCATCTGCTTTGCGTTAGCGGGGAAAAACCTATGGCAATTAGTTCTAGAGACTTGTTCGATGAAGAGTTTTATCTGAATGCTAACCCAGACGTAGCAGAGGCGCTTGCCAGCGGCAAGATCAGAAGTGCTTTTAGACACTTTGAAAGGTTTGGTCAATTCGAGGGGCGCGATCCCAGCCTACTGTTTGATACAGCATATTATCTAGCGGAAAACCCAGATGTAGCCGCAGCAGTTGCCAGCGGCGAACAAGAAAGCGCTTTTAAACACTTCAGGAAGTTTGGACAATTTGAGGGACGCACTCCCATTGCCCAATTTGATAACAACTTGTATCTCGCTCAAAACCAGGATGTAGCAGCAGCAGTTAGCAACGGTCCATTCAGAAGTGGTTACCAACACTTTGTCGAGTATGGTCAAAATGAGAATCGACCCGGTGCGCCTAACCTTGTGGGAGTGCCATTCAGCACTGACAGTTCTAGAGTCACCGAATTCGTCGCCCCAGTTTCACCCTCTGAACTCAATGTGACCTTGCTACCAGGTCAAACACAGACGATTCCAATCAGAGTTGCAGTACCGAGAACAACCAGACCTCTACCGCTGGATGTGTTTCTGCTGCAAGACCTTTCAGGATCGTTTGAAGAAGATTTGCCAATTGTGCGGAACTTAGTGCCAAATTTAACTAGAGAATTACAAAGTATCACCACAAACACTCAATTTGGCATTAGTTCATTTATCGATAAGCCAATATTGCCCTTTGGCAGAAATGACCGTCAACATTATGTATTTCGCCCCGATTTAACGCTAACTACGGATACAGCAGCACTGCAAAGAACGGTAGGAAGTTACAGTACTAGCTCTAAACTTAACATCGGCGAGGATAGCGCGGAAGCACAACTAGAAGCACTGCTGCAAACAGCACTTCGTACCAGAGAAATTGGTTTCAGAGATGGCGCACGCCGGGTGGTAGTAGTCGCAACTGACGCACCTTATCACGTTGCAGGTGATGGTGCTGAAGCTGGGATTACCATTCCTAACAATGGCAATACTGTCCTCGATGGTAATCCACCAGGAACGGGAGAAGATTATCCCAGCGTTGCTCAAGTTCGTAACGCGCTGCAAGCTGCAAACATTGTGCCAGTTTTTGCAGTTACAGAGGAGGTTATCCCCGATTATGAGGCATTAGTTAGCCAACTTGGTTTTGGTGAAGTTGTCGAATTAGAATCTGATAGTTCCAATTTGGTGGATGCAATTGACTTAGGGTTAGGTGGTATTTCGAGTCAAATTGTCCCCACTGTCAGCAGCGATGATTTTGGCTATGTCAAAGGTATCACTCCATCCAGGGTGAGTAATGTTGTTCCTGGGGGTGTGTATACTTTCGATGTCACATTGCAGGGTAGGAGCAAAAATGATGCTATTACTTTGACTGTCCCTGGCTTTGGGGAGACAGTAATTAATGTAAGCAAAATTGTACAAGATACCATCAGTGCAGATTTCCAAGTTTCACCAACTGATGAGTTTCTAAGAAATAATATGTCTGCAACTGCGGGTGGGCTTATTGGAGGTTCAATTGCCTTTGCTGCGCTTGCCAATCCTTTTGCCGGAATTGGTGCGGTAGCTGCAACTTATGCTGCACAGAAGCTGATCGAAGGTTCAACATCTTTTCCATACGGAGTGTTGCGACGTGACGAGTTTGAGATAGAAGATCCAAACGATACCTCTAAAAAAATCAAGCTTCGTATAGACGAGCCTTCTCAGCGTATTGTTCAGCTTAAATATATCCCATACTCAGAAAATAATACACAAACATCTCCCTTTGAATTGGGAACTGAAACTGGAAAAATATGGGTAGTTATTCATGGTTGGAATGATGGCAGCGATCCTAATGGCAATTTACCTAAACTAGCAGAAGCTTTAGCAAAAGTTAGACCGAACGATCGAGTGTTTTTCCTCAATTGGCAGCAAGCTGCTAATAACGGTTTTATAGATAAAAATGATACCAACAACATAGATTCTTCCCTGAGAGTAGGTAACTACTTTGCTGCTAAGTGGATTAGACCTGTTGCTGAATTTGTCGTCAAAAATTTGGGGATTGACGCGGCGCAAGCTAGCCAAAGCCTAAATTTAATTGGTCACAGCCTCGGATCGTTAGTCAGTAGTGAAATTGGTCGTCTTTACAAAGAAGGGTTCACAGATGCAACAGGTAAAGAAGTCAAAGGTAATAACATAGGTGTCAGCACAATTACCGCACTTGACCCACCATCACAAAGTAACCTTGATATATTGAATTTTGCAGGTGTAAGCTATGATTTAGACGGTCGCAATAATCAACCCGATCCACCTAAAGGTTTTGATGAAGTATCTAATTATTCCCTAGCTTTTGTAGGCACGAGAAGTGTCGCTGGGAACCAAAAACTAGCGGCAACTGCCAGCGAATCATTTCAGATGGATTTCGGCGGGTTGAGTAATCCTGTAGATGAACACGGTCAGGTTGTTCAGACTTTTACAGAGTTACTTAAAACACCAGAAAATGGGCAGCTACAAATAATCCAGCAAGAACTTATCAAAGAGCGAATTTTCAGCAGCCACGATACCAAGTTTACTGACAAGGATCGCAAGGCTAGACAAAATGCTTATTCATATTTGTCAAACCCTATTAACCCTTTTTCGTCTGTCCCTGCACACGAAGGAATCCTTGAGGTAGAAGAAAAAATACAACCAAAAGTCCTTGTTTTCAAAGATACGCAAACTCAAAATGACGATATAGTCAGAGGTACTAATAAAGATAATGGGCTGGATGGTGGAGACCTAATTCCTCTTATAACTGGCAGTCTTCTGTACGATGGCTCTGGTAATGATACATTCTACGGAGATGCTGGCAATGATAAAATATTTGGCGGAACTGGTAACGATACCATCTATGGAAATCAAGGCAACGATACCATCAATGGCGAACAGGATGATGACTTAATTTATGGAGGTCAAAACGAAGATTATATCTACGGAGGTAAAGGGAGAGACAAAATTTATGGACACAATGGTAACGATACTCTCGAAGGAAACAATGGTAGCGATACCCTTTTAGGAGGAATAGGTTCAGATAGGATATGGGGTGGTGGTGATAATAGCGCTGACATTCTTGATGGTGGCTCGGAAAATGATACCTTGACAGGGGAATCTGGAAATGACACACTCACTGGTGGAGCCGGTGATGATAAGCTCGAAGGTGGTAATGATGATGACACACTTATCGGAGGCACAGGTAAAGACACGCTAACAGGTGGCTTTGGTAGCGATACATTTGTTTTTTCACCAGGCGATGGAGCCTCTAGCAGAGACGCTTCTGATATCATTGAGGACTTTGGCACGGGTTTGGTTTTTGGGCTAGGTGGTGTTGATAGAATTGCGTTAGCAGGTGGTTTGAGGGCAGAACAAATTCAGTTGGAAGTATTTGGTGGGAATTTATTGGGGTTTGGGAAGAAAACTGCTTTAATTGCAAATGGTGAATACCTGGCTGTTCTCAACGGTGAATTTAATAAAAACTCTCTGAATTTTATAGAAAACTTCGTCATCCCAACGATTATTTGATTGTTCAGCGGCGCGATCGCATCTCTACAAGCTGGCTTTTTGGATAGCTGCGATCGCTCCCAATTCCAATATAACTGTCAGTTATGTTTGAGCTATACTACGAATAGTATGATTGATAGTATAAAATGGCTAAAATATCTATTTTAATATAAGATGAATTGCTAACTTACATCGAACAAAAGGTAGAGAACCGCAGCACTTTGATTGAATCTCTCTTGCAACAATGGCGGCGGCAACAGGAAGATGAAGCTTTGGCACAAGCTTGTAAGTTGGTTGATGAATTAGGTTTAGGCTGGGATGAGGAATGGCAAACTCTAGCGATTACGGATTGGGAAGCATCTGGGTAGTGCGGTTTGAGCCATCTGTGGGTACGGAAATGCGTAAACTCGACCCGCTTTGGTGGTTTCTGGTTCTGCCTTCAATGTCCAACGTAGCAAGGTAACCGTTTTACCTTTTACTTCAGCTCTTCCCAACGATCCTCGCATTTCTCTGGCTATGGTATTTGTGCCGTCATCAGTAGAAAATGGCTTAGCGGTGGATAGTTTACTGGTGTGCGTTGACCCCATGACATTTGATAAGTCGAGATTAGTACAACGATTGGGTCAATTGGAAACTGAACTGATGACTCAAGCGCAGGCGATTTTGCGTCAATATTTGCGGTTGTAGCATTCTGGTTCTGGATCTTATGCCAAAATAGCTTCGATGTAGCCAGCAGCATATTCAGGGTTTTTGAGACGTGCAATCAGGGACTCGCGGTAGCTATTATCGGTGGGCATTTTCTCTTCTCCTAATGTGGAGGTAATGGTGCGTTACACTTCTTTAACGCACCCTACAAACACAGGATTTACGCAACTGGCACATTGAATTTAAAGTTTGTAGTTGCGATGCAAGCGCTGATTCTGGGTTTAATCCACAAGAACATGGCGGATCAAACTTCGCATTAGCTTGCCGGGAGTAAAGGCAGGTAACAGCTTCGACCATTCTTTGACTTCGGCAAAGCGACATTTATACAGCGCGTGAACAATTTTGTCAATTCCCTTCGCTGAGCCAATGACTAGGATCAGCACAGGTTCGCGGTCTGGTTCAGTAGGCGCAGGAGTTAGCTGTAAGGCGGGCGATGGGGGAATCTCTTGGACATCTTTGGCAGTAAAAAGCCTGGTTTTAATCATAGCGGTTGACCAGATTGGTAGAAATAGTTGACGATTAGCAACTATTTCCAGTGTACTGCATTGGGTGACAATCAGCATCGTTTACGAGAGCAAGACTCTCTGACACAATCGGGAGCATGGGAAGAGCAGGTAAAGCCCTCAAACAGGTGTTGGCGGCATACGACATCAGTCAATATCAATTGGCGGCAACAATGGAGATTGATCGCTCGAACATTAGCCGTTGGGTGAGTGAAGAACGAGATCCTTCGGCTGAGGCGGTATTTGCGATTAAGAAAGCATTGAAAGTACTGAACCCGGATGCTGCTAAAGAATTCGTTTGGTTATATCTGGAAAATGGAGAGGAAGACAGCTAGGTTGCGATCTCTGGGAGTTGTTCGCGCTCTCTATGCCCACTATCTGAATTATCTGATTTAACTGTAACCGTTAACTTTAATCCCAGTTGATCCAGCCAAAGTGCCAAGTTATAAATTTCAGCACTTCCTTCCACCGAAAGAATACGCTCTAATTTTTCCAAATGAAGCTTAGCTTGCTCTTTTGGCAGATTGATTTCTCCAAGTGCAAGGGCTACATCTTGAAGGGCATCTTTGAGCAGATCTGGTTCTGGATCTTCTTCTTCCAAAATAGCTTCGATGTAGCCTGCAGCATATTCAGGGTTTTTGAGACGTGCAATCAGGGACTCTCGGTAGCTTACACTTTTAGGCATTGTCTTAACTCCTATAATCTGCCCAATATTCCTGAGCGGTGCGAATGTCTTGCTCTTGAGTACTTTTATCTCCTCCACAAAGGAGCAGCACAATTGTTGCTCCTACTTGTCCAAAATAAACCCGATAGCCAGGGCCATAGTTAATTCTTAATTCACAAACTCCTTCACCAACCGAACGATAATCTCCCACATTACCTTTGCTGACTCGCCTCAGCCTTGTGTCAATCTTAACTTGTGCCTTTGTATCCCGAAGCGAATTAAACCATTCATCGAAAGGAATTCTCCCATCTGGTGTCACGTAACGTTGAATATCCCTGGGTTGTGCTTCCATTATCAAGGGTTGTAGCTGCAAGGGAATTTTATCCTAATCGGTCTATGGGAAGTCTCCCATTCAGTGGCGTCGCCCAAACAAGGTAAAATCTTTCCAGACCCCTCTCCTATTGTTTGCGGAGGATACTACCCTGGCTACCCGCGTTATTCTTGTCCGTCACGGGCAAAGCAGTTACAACCAACAGCAGCGCATCCAAGGTCGTCTCGATGCGTCGATTTTAACCGATGCAGGCCGCGCTACCGCGCTTTTAGTCGCGAAGGCACTCAGCGGTATAACTTTTAATGCCGCTTACTCCAGTCCGCTGCAACGGGCGAAAGAAACGGCTCTGACGATTCTATCGAGTTTAGAATCATCAAATGTGCCATCGCTACAGGTTGCAGATAATCTGATGGAAATCGATCTGCCGCTGTGGGAGGGGTTGTACAAGCAAGAAGTTAAGGACAATTTTCCCGAAGAGTATCGCTGTTGGCAAGAACGTCCCCACGAACTGCAAATGCAGGTTTCAACGCCAGAGGGAACTAGAACGCATTTTCCCGTTTTAGCGCTTTTCGAGCAAGCAAAGCAATTCTGGACTGATGTTTTATCCCGCCATCCAGGACAGACTATTTTAGTCGTAGCCCATAACGGGATTAATCGCGCTTTGCTCAGTACCGCAATTGGAATTCCTCCAGCACGCTATCATTCGATCCAACAATCCAACTGCGGCATTAATGTCTTAAATTTCGCCGGTGGTTTGGGGGATATCGTACAGTTAGAGTCGATGAATCAAACGGCTCATTTAGGAGATATCCTACCCAAGCCGCGACCGGGTCACAAGGGGCCGCGTTTGTTGCTTGTGCGTCATGGGGAAACTGAGTGGAACCGTCAAAAGAAATTTCAGGGGCAAATTGATGTACCCTTAAACGATAATGGGCGAGAACAATCGAGTCGGGCAGCTGAGTTTCTCAAGGATATTCCGATTGATTTTGCTAGAACTAGCCCGATGTTACGTCCCAAAGAAACCGCTGAAATTATTTTGCAATATCACCCAGATGTAGAATTGCAATTGCAGCCGGAATTAAAGGAAATTAGTCACGGGCTTTGGGAAGGAAAATTAGAAGCGGAAATTGAGCAAGAATATCCCGGTTTGCTGAAAAACTGGCAAGTCGCACCGGAAACGGTTCAAATGCCCGAAGGGGAAAATTTGCAACAAGTTTGGTCGCGCGCGATCGCATCCTGGAATGCCATTGTTACCGAATTCAGCCAACAACCCAAAACTGGTATAGTTGTAGCTCACGACGCGATTAACAAAGCGATTCTTTGTCATCTTTTCGGCTTGGAACCAGAACATTTCTGGAACTTTAAGCAAGGCAATGGCTCGGTCACCGTTATCGATTATCCCAAAGGTGTGGCAGGATACCCGGTTCTACAAGCAATGAATATTACCATTCACCTCAGCGGCAGTATCCTAGATAAAACCGCAGCCGGGGCATTGTAATATAATTGGCAGTGGCAAATAAAAGCAGCTAATGGCTAATGGCTAATCGCTAATAGCTGCTAAAACAATCAGCAATCAGCAATTAGCAATCAGCAATCAGCAATGAACGAACTACTTCAACAAGTAAGAGCATTAGATCCGCTCTCTGGAACGGATCGAGTTGCTGATGTTCTAATTGCAGACGGTGTAATTCAAGCGATTGAAGATAAAATTTACCACTGGCCTCACGATACATCGGTACGCGATTGTTGGGGATTAATATTAGGGCCAGGATTGGTAGATCTTTACAGTCATTCTGGAGAACCTGGTTTTGAAGAAAGGGAAACCTTAATCTCTCTGAGTCAAGCCGCCGCATCTGGAGGTTTTACCCGCCTTGCCATCTTACCCGATACTGCACCAGCTATAGACAATCCAGCAACACTATCAAGGTTACAGAAATTATATCCCCCCCTCTCCCCTGCCCCTATTCTCCACTTCTGGGGCGCTTTAACCTTGGGCGCAAAGGGAGAGGAAATGACCGAATTGGCAGAATTGGCATCTGCTGGAGTAGTGGGTTTTGCCGATGGTCAACCCCTATCCAATTTAGCGCTAGTGCGTCGCTTGTTGGAATATTTGCACCCCTGGGGAAAACCAGTGGCTTTATGGTGTTGCGATCGCCAGCTTACAGGCAATGGTGTCATGCGCGAAGGCTCTCATTCCATTGTCTATGGTTTGCCTGGTAATCCGGTAATTTCCGAAACTTCTGCGATCGCTGCTTTACTAGAAATGGTAGAAGCCATCGGCACGAGCGTCCACATCATGCGCGTTTCTACCTCTCGCGGCGTCGAGTTAATTCAGCAAGCTAAACAACGCGGTTTACCCGTCACCGCCAGTACAACTTGGATGCATTTACTGCTTGACACAGAAGCAGTTATAACTTATAATACATCCCTAAATGTTGAACCACCTTTGGGCAATCGCTGCGACCGGGTGGCATTGCGGCGGGGGGTGAAAGAGGGGATATTGGATGCGATCGCCATCGACCATACCCCCTACAGCTACGAAGAAAAAACCGTCGCCTTCGGGGAAGCTCCCCCAGGGGCAATCGGTTTAGAATTAGCCTTGGCCTTGCTATGGGAAAATTTAGTAGAAACTGGCGAATGGTCGGCAATAGAATTGTGGCGGGCTTTGAGTACGCAACCTGCCGAGTGTTTAAAGCAAATACCCGCTAGCGTCGCACCCAATCAACCCGCTGAAATTACCTTATTTGCCCCCCAACAAACTTGGACAGTCGAGAAACAAACCTTGAAGTCCCTTTCTAGCAATACACCTTGGCTGGGTCAACAACTCAAAGGTCGCGTCCTGCAAACCTGGCGCCAAGCTAGCAATTAACAATTAGCCATTAGCCATTAGCCATTAGCAGTTAACTCTGGGCTACTGACTATTTACCAGGATACAACGGTTGTGGAGTCAGTCCCCCCATGCGATTGAGAGGCCAGAAACGAACCACTGCCTTACCAATAATATTGTCGCGGGGAACCGGCCCCCAGAAATGACTATCGCAGCTATTGTTACGATTATCACCCAAGACTAAGTAAGACTTCGGAGGTACGTTAACCGGGCCAAACTGGTAGCTGGGAGGGGCATCGATATACTTTTCCGGCAACTTTTGACCGTTAATAAAAACCTGTTCGCCTTTAACCTCGACCTTGTCACCGGGTAGCCCAACTACACGCTTGATGAAGGCATCCTTGAGTTTGGGATTATTCTGGGTGGTCGGATCTGGGGACGAGTCAGCCCAATTATTATTATTTGGATTGGGGTCGGAAAAGTTACTAAAGCAACTAGCAGCCTTCTGGGGTGGCATGAATACCACAATATCTCCCCGCTGAGGATCGTTAAACCGATAGCTGATCTTATCAACGATTAAGCGGTCGTTAATCTGTAGCGTTGGTAACATCGACCCGGAGGGGATGTAACGCGCTTCCGCCACAAAGGTGCGAATGCCAAAAGCCAATACTGCACTTAATCCGATCGTCTTGACAGCTTCTAACCAGGCGTTATCGGAGTTTTCGTTGGGTTTATCTGGAACTTGTTTTTGCACGCGAGTCATTTAGTATCCCGCTGGCTACCTCATGTAGATTTTAACGTAATGGAAAGCAACGCGGGGATTGGTGCTTTCCTAAACAATAATATTAGGTGAGTTAGAGAGCGATCGCAAAGCTTGCCCGCCAGCTTGAGCTAACAGCTAAAAGTTTAGGCAGTGTCAAACTAATCTAACATGTCTTTAGAATAACAGGAGATAATCAAGCTCGCGCTCATGTTAAACAAAAATTGCTCCTATGCCCCATAATCAATCCCTATTAATCCGCCACGCCCGAATTCTGTTACCCAACGGTGAGTATCTGCTGGGAGATGTGCTGGTGCGCGATCGCATCATCCTCGAAGTCGCCCCAGAAGTAAGCGCAACGGCAGATCGGGAAATAGATGCAAAAGGTTTAACTTTGTTGCCAGGAGTCATCGATCCGCAGGTACATTTTCGCGAACCTGGACTGGAACACAAGGAAGATTTGTTTACCGCTTCTTGCGCCTGTGCCAAAGGCGGCGTAACCTCGTTCCTAGAAATGCCCAATACCCGCCCTTTAACCACCACCCAAGCAGCGTTAGATGACAAGCTGCAACGGGCATCCCAGAAGAGCTTGGTTAATTATGGCTTTTTTATCGGGGCGACGGCGGAAAATTTACCCGATCTGGTAGAAGCCAACCCGACCTGCGGCATTAAAATTTTTATGGGGTCGATGCACGGCGCGTTATTAGTAGATCGAGAAACAGCCCTCGAAGCTATTTTTGCTAACGGAAAGCGTTTAATTGCCGTTCACGCGGAAGATCAAGCCAGAATTAACCAGCGACGGCAAGAATTTGCCAGCATTACCGCGACGGCGATTCATTCTCAAATTCAGGATAATCAAGCGGCTTTAAATGCGACTAAATTAGCGCTGGAATTGTCGAAAAAATATCAGCGACGGCTGCATATTTTACACATGTCCACGGCGGAAGAAGCCGAGTTAATGCGTAGGGATAAACCGCTTTGGGTGACTTGTGAAGTAACGCCGCAACACTTGCTATTAAATACCGATGCTTATGAGAAAATCGGTACTTTGGCGCAAATGAATCCGCCATTGCGATCGCACCACGATAACGAAGTCCTTTGGCAAGCTTTACTCGATGGTGTAATTGATTTTATCGCCACGGATCACGCGCCCCATACTTTAGAAGAAAAAGCCCAGCCTTACCCCAATTCTCCTTCTGGGATGCCTGGAGTGGAAACATCTTTACCGCTAATGCTAACTCAGGCAATGCAGGGAAGATGTACGGTGGCACAGGTGGCAAATTGGATGTCTACTGCTGTGGCGAAGGGTTATGGGATACCGAAAAAGGGAGCGATCGCAGTTGGTTACGATGCCGATTTAGTTCTTGTAGACTTGAATAATTACCACCCGGTTTTGCGCGCAGAATTACAGACAAAATGCGGCTGGAGTCCCTTTGAAGGCTGGAATTTAACCGGATGGCCCGTTTATACTATTGTCGGCGGTCAGGTTGCTTACGAACGCGGTAAATTGAATACAGAAGTAAGAGGTCAAGCATTAACGTTTGATGCTTGATATCCAATCAAAATCTTGGTGTCCAACCTTTCAGCTTGACAAATGCCTCTCATTTTGAGAGAATAAGAGATATAGCGGTTTGCAGCCATATGAGCTACGGCGACTGTTTGCATAGCGGCAGCATTAATGCTGCGCGCTTGACAAACAAAGCCTAGTGGCTCTAACTCAATCATTTGCAATCCGCTATAAATTGATTGCCTCTCCCGTACCTGCAATGGTATTACACTCTAAGTACGCGAGAGTTAATCAATTTTTTTGGTCAAAACATATGAAAAGAAAACCGACAAACAATGCATCTGATTTCAATTCGCCACATCCGAACTGATGTTGCCCAGTACCCCGATGTCAAAAAGCAAATTGATGACTGGTACGCAACCGTCAAGAATGCGGAATGGCAGAACTTGGAGGACGTTCGTAAGATTTACCGCGATGCTGAAGCGGTGGGAAATTTTACTGTCTTCAACATTAAAGGCAATGACTATCGCCTGATTGTTGGCATCGACTATGAAGAGCAAGTAGTTTACTACAAATATTTTATAACACATGGTGAATACGACAAAGGTAAATGGAAAAATGACCCTTACTTTTGACCAAACTATTTATCGCAATCTACTGGCTGAAGTTGTTCCCGTAGCGATTGAGACGGAAGCGGAGTACGAACGTGCTTTGGCAGTGGCAGAGCAGCTAACCTTTAAGAAAAATCGTACTTTAGAGGAGCGTGCTTTACTCAAGTTGCTGGTGATATTGATTGAAGCTTATGAGGCACAGAATTATCCAATGGATCGATCGACGCCTCATGAAATTCTGCAACATATTATGGAAGCCAGTGGAACTCGCCAAGCTGACTTAGTAGGTATTATCGGATCTAGCGGCGTAGTCTCCGAAGTTGTAAATGGCAAGCGTTCGATTAGCAAGGCACAAGCCAAAGCACTTGGGGATTATTTTAAAGTGTCACCTAGTCTATTTATCTGATAGGACTGATGCAGGGACACCAAGTATAAGGCAATGGTGCGTTACACTGCGTTAACGCACCCTACTAGCTTAACTATCTTCCAGGACGTGGTGTTTCTCCCTCACCCAAAACAGCTAAATCTTGTTGAGCCATAGAAAGAGGTTTGGTTCCACTACACAACCCCGTTTCTAACTGAGACTTCTGCCTAGAAGCATAAACGAGGTACTGTTCTGTTTTTTGAAAAGAGTACCCACAACTAGCACTGGAATTAGATGTCATAACAACGATTTGCGGTCTTTTTTGACCTTTCCAAATCCTGGACACTTCAAATATAACTCGAACTTCTGAATCAGGATTTCGCTGAATAATATCGATTGCTCGTCCTGCAAACACTGATTGAGCAGATTCAAAATATTGTTGAGGAGTCCTGGGGAGACAACTACAGGCATAAGCCGCAGTTACCTGAACAATAGCCAACAAGCTGGCAGCACTAAGTAACATCTTCTTCATAGACTTACCCTCAGAATTTTGATTTGAACTCCCAGAATTGACCGATGGGATTCCAGAAAAGTTCCGCTGTTGTAGCTGATAAATTTCCATTTTAAATTATCCTATGGTAGTGAAGTGAGCTAGACGGCTGCCATCTGTTTGATATGTCAAACAAATTTTGATATAATTATTAGGTTTATCGGGTAATCTTTCTGCCCATTCTATGGCAACTATTCCTGGCGGAAATTCAATGCCTTCCCAATAAGCTTCTAGATTCAATGCTTCAACTTCTTTGGGTTCTAAGCGGTATAAATCTAGGTGATAAAGCGGGATGCGTCCTTCTGGATATTCGTTAATTAAGGTAAACGTGGGACTGACGATGGGGTCTTTTATGCCCAATCCCTCCCCAAGACCTTGAACTAGGGTAGTTTTACCGCTACCTAAGTCTCCTTCTAATAAAATGACACTACCCGGTGGGAGGGATTGAGCTAAATTGCGACCGAGTTCGCGCGTCGCTTCTGCATCAGGCAAAACAATTGTATTGGACTCTAGTTTCATGGCTAATGGCTCATAGCTAATGGCTAATTGTAAGAGCTATTAGCCATTAGCAATTAGCCGGTTTGAGCGCGACCATACCATCGCAGGAGAACGCGAGCTAGTTTTTGGGGATTGTGACGGACTAGACCTGTGTTTTCATCTTCATCCATGACGTTGGATAGAACGATCCGACGCCCCAATTGTCCTACTGCTTCTCGATCTAGGCGCACGGGATAGGAATTTTCTTGAGCATAGCGGATCAGGGCTTTGGCAGAGGGGACTTTCCGCTGCACGAGGACGGCGTTAAATAACCGCTGTCCGCAGGCTTGATCGATGGCCTTGATGTGGTCGGCAACGGTGTATCCTTGAGTTTCTCCCGGTTGCGTCATGACGTTGCAGACGTAGATGCGGGGGACTTGCCGTTGGGCGATCGCACTAGCAATTTCCGGCACCAACAAATTCGGAATCACGCTGGTATAAAGACTTCCCGGCCCGATAATAATATAATCCGCTTCCCGAATCGCCTTGAGCGCTTTGGGTAACGCGGGTGGATTGGCGGGTGTGCAACCAATTTTCACAATGCTGCCTTTGGCTTCTGTAATATTCGACTCGCCTTCAATGCGGCGTCCGTCGGCTAATTCTGCCCACAAACGCACATCTGAGAGGGTCGCCGGTAACACTCGCCCCCGCACGGCTAGAACTTTGGAACTAGCGACGATCGCTCGGTCTAAATCGCCGGTAATTTCGCTCATCGCCGTCAGGAACAGGTTACCAAAACTGTGACCCGTTAAACCATCCCCTGCCTTGAACCGATATTGAAACAATTCGGTTAATAACTTTTCCTCATCTGCCAACGCTGCCAAACAGTTGCGAATATCCCCTGGCGGCAAAACTCCAATTTCCCGCCGCAGGCGTCCTGAGGAGCCGCCATCGTCCGCTACGGTGACAATGGCGCTTATATTGCCGCTGTAAGTCTTTAATCCCCGCAGCAGCGTCGAAAGCCCCGTACCGCCGCCAATCGCTACAATTTTCGGACCCCGATTTAACCGGCGATGCGCCAGCAGCATGTCAATCAGTTCGTCATCTCCCCCTGGCTTGAGAACTTCTGTGATTGAACCCAGGCTGCGGGTTTGCCCCCATAAAATCAACAGCACGCCACAGAGTATCACTATAGGCCCGCTGATATAGTTGGGAACGATCGCGGCAATTTTCTCTACAACTTCGATCGTGAACTGAATCAGGCGATAGGTGGGCGTTAGCTTCACCCATATCGCCACTCCCAGACTTGTCAGCAGCACGCCGCTAGCACTGATCAGCAACCAGCGTTTGACTAACAAACCGGGCGCTAACCACTTAAACCATCGGTTAAATCGCCGGGGAGTCCTGGGGTTAAAACCCCAGGCTAGGCGCGACTCCTGAGACAGGAGGAGTAGAACTTGTTTGAATATACCAATTGACATGATCAATCCGGGGGTGGTGAATTTAACTAAATGGGGGTTTGGGGGCGATGTTCGTCCCGCCAAGAGAACGGTCAGCGTCGGGATACACAGACCCCCAACGCTGTTGAGTCTGGGTGAATGCCCCCGAAACTGCCAATTTGCAAGGGGTTCGAGTTATAATACAGATGGTCTCGAGCCCGCCTGACCGGATCGAACAGACAGGCTAATTCTGAAGTAGAGTGACGACTCTTGCCGCAGAAAAATCGGTAGATCTGGGAAGGAATTTCTCCAGCTGGCGGCGATGGCATAAGACCAAGAGAAGTTTTACAAACAGAAAGCTTTCGACCAGCGGCAGGCGAGTTGCTGCCGGGGTTCTGGCAATGACTGGATAAAGGTTCGCAAGCACCAGAGATGCTGTGTAAGACCATCATCGGATTGGGTTCCTCACATCCTGTAGGATGTCCCTAACGTGGCAACGGCAGAGGAGACCGGAAGTCCGTGCTGTATGCGGAGCATCAGCGCCCGGTACTTCACCAGGATCGCCAGAACAATGTATGATATATATTTTTGAACCCAGCTGCGAGTCGCATTTTTGTTCTCAGCGCGGTTTGATTAGGTATTTGTTAGCAAAGTTTTGCCATATTTATCAACCCTGAGCCAGTACAGAACAAGTTTCATCCCTTGACAGTCTATATGTGGGTTTTTTTCAACGATTGCCGATCAGATTGAACGACCTTATTGTACCCACCCACTTGGGATAAAGTATTTCACGCCAAGGTAGTACACTGAAATTTTTATGGAGCAGCGAATTCTGGGATTAGATCCGGGGCTGGCTGTGTTAGGGTTTGGGGTGATTCGCTGCCAAATGCCACAAAGCCCTACACCGCTAGATTTTGGTGCGATTAAAACCGAAGCCAATACCGAAATGGGGGAACGACTCCGCACGATCTACGACGATCTGCACACCCTGATGCAGGAATGGCAACCCGATCTGGTGGCGATTGAGAAACTATTTTTTTATCGCATGGGTAACACGATTGCGATCGCCCAAGCGCGGGGCGTGATTATGCTAGTTTTAGCTCAGCACGGCGTCCCGTTTGTCGAGTATACACCCGCCCAGGTGAAACAGGCGCTAACGGGAATGGGCAATGCAGATAAACAAGAGGTACAACAAGCCGTCGCCCACGAGTTGAATTTAGACTATATTCCCAAGCCAGATGATGCGGCGGATGCACTGGCGATCGCACTGACGGCTTGTTTTCAACAGTAATAGGACTGACGTAAAGAAACCCGGTTTCTCCGAAAAATCGTTGATTTGGCAACCAGAGATCAAGGTCTCACCTTTGTTTCTTTTCTCGTCGTGCGTAAGTCCTGAGTAAGGTAGATCCCCGACTTCTTCGAGAAGTCGGGGATCTGAGTGTTTTCTCGTTTTTCTCGTTCCCAGGTTCAACCTGGGAACGAATTCAGGGAGGTTCCACCTCCCTTGATGGAAGATCTGAGTTTACTGTCATAGACGCTAAGAGTATCTTTCTTAAGATAGGCAAGCATGTCTGCCCTAAGTTACTTTTGCCAAATCTGACCGAAGATTATCCTCATATTTAGGTGTCAATTGGCATACCAAATTCGGTATTTCAAGCAAGGAGGATGATTCTTTAGTGATTGCTAATCAACACGAGAACGGATGGGAAATTATTTACCACCGCGCCCACGCTTTACTAGCAGCACAAATCGCGGGTAACTGGAATAAAAAAGACCGTCCCCAACGCATCATTGAAACCGTGGCGGCGATTTCCCACCACGACGATGTAGAAAAAGAATGGGAAGGTAATCACCTCACTCCCGCCGGTGCGCCGTTAGATTTTACCCTCGCTACTAAAACCGGCGACATCAAAAACCTAAAAGAATTCACTAATAATGCTCGCTACCGGGGAAGGTGGGTGGCGATGCTAATTTCGATGCACATGAGCTTTTTGAATGAAGGCAAGCGGGGAGAGTCGCCGGAATTGGATATTTTTCTGGATGAGCAACTAGAAAATCAAGAAAAATGGCGTAAAGAATTGGGGATTACAAAACAGGAAGCTGAAGCAGCTTATGCATTTTTTCAGTGGTGCGTTCGCGCAGCGTGCCGGAGGCATATCGCCTCTCTTTAATCTTATGCAAGCGCGAGATTCCGGCAGGGGAACGTGCCTTAGAAATTGGCACTGGACCTGATGGCGATCGCTACGACATTAAGCAAGAAAGCGATGGCAGCATTAGGGTTATTCCTTGGCCTTTTGAGGACAAACAATTCACCGTCAACGTCGAAGCTTGCTATCTCAATCAAGTCAAATTTGAATCTAATCAAGAACTAACAGAAGCACTTCAACAAGCGCCCATTAAACTCTTAGAATGGACGCTTGTCAAGTGAAAAATCCCCGACTTCTGATTTATAGCGGATTGTGACTTAATAGAATACAATTGATTTTTTGTAAATTAATAGCCCGTGCAGACGGGCTTAGTTTGTATAGCGGCACCCTTAAGGGTGCCGCTATACTCGTTCCCAGGCTCCAGCCTGGGAACGAGATCAACGAGGCTCTGCCTCGCTAAGGAACTGGTGCAAAATCTAAGCATAGCTATAACCCCGAATTATTATAAAAGTCGGGGTTCTGGTTATTAGTTACTTTCGCGCTTTCAAAGTCAAATGCACGCCGCCTTTGGGTGCAAATGTAATGCCGCGACGGACGGGTATTAAAGGACTTTTTTCTGCCAGTTCCAGCGAACAGCAAGATAAGATATTTGCCAGTGCTAATTTCATTTCAAACATGGCAAATGCCGCTCCCAGACAGCGACGATTGCTGCCGCCAAACGGCAAATATTCATAGGGAGAAAACTGCCGTTCTAAAAATCGCTCTGGCTTAAACTGATTCGGTTCTGGATAAATATCCGGGCGATGGTGAGTCAAATAAATGCAGATAGACAGCATCGTTCCTTTTGGTAAATTGTAGTCCATTAACTGCATCGGATCTAGCAAAATTCGCGGTAAAGCAAAGAAAACAATTGGGTAAATCCGCAGCGTTTCTGAGCAGACCGCATTCAAATAAGGCAACCGAGCAATCTCCATCGGCTCTGCGTTATCAATGTCGATATAATTGAGTTCTTGCAGCAGCTTTTCTCGCACTTCTGGCAGGTAATGAATCCAATACAAAGCCCAAGCTAAAGCAGTTGCTGTTGTTTCATGACCTGCGAATAGCATAGTCATCAATTCATCGCGCAATTCCACATCGGTCATTGGTTGACCTGCTTGATCGCGAGCAGATAGTAATAAACTCAGAATATCTTCACCCCAAGATTCCGGTTGAGCGCGACGTTCCCGAATTTCTTGGTACAATAGTTCATCAAGCAATGCCCTTTTTCGGATAAAGTTGCCCCAAGGACTCCAAGGCCCTAAATCGAATTGCAGAGATTTAAAGAAGAGAAAGATTGCGCTTAAAGGCTGATTAAAAGAATCCAGCATCGCGGTTAAAATATTTCTGATTTGTTGATATCGCTCGCCTTCCTTTAATCCAAAAATGGTGCGAAGAATCACTTGCAAAGAAATCTCTTGCATCGCGGGACGGGCAACAAAAGTTTCCCCAATTTTCCACTCGTTAGTGACTTGTTGAGAAATCTCGCAGATCGCCTGACCGTAAGCTTTCATGCGTTCGCCGTGAAAAGGCGGCATTAAAACCTTGCGCTGTTGCATGTGGCGATCGCCATCTAGCAATATCAATGAATTTGGCCCTACTAAAGGTTCAGTAATCTGATTTCCAGAACCCGAATCAAACAGCTTGGGATCGGCTGTAAAAATTTGCTGAATTGCTTGGGGATCGCTGATAACTAATTGGTTGGGAAACCCGGCAAATTTAACTAAATAAATGTCCCCATATTCTTGTCGTGTTTTTTCCAGATAATACATGGGGCGGGTAATTCCATTGATAGTTTGCCGCCACCTGGGAACGGATGTTTCTGGAATTTTCTTAACTGGTGTATTTGGCTCTTTCTCTTTCAGAATAACCATGATTTTTTCTCCTTGATTGTGAGTTAAAACTGTAGGTTTGGGTGAATATATCAGGACTTACGCACGACGTTCTTAGAAACCGGGTTTGGAGCGTATATCTCTAGTTCTAAAGCGACGATTTTTCAGACAAATCCGGAATATGCGTGTCAGTCCTGTATATAAATGTCAAACACCCTAAGTATAGCCATCAGAAATACCGCATCATGTAGATGACAAGCAATACCCCAACAGCAAGCGTTGTTATGCCAATGACTTTGCCAATACTCTTTTCTTCTGAGTTTTTCTGATTCATCTTTTGCTCGCCTTGAGATTTACCAAAGGATTGTAGTAGAACTGCAACATTTCTAAGACTGCGGATTTAGACATTAACTAGAATTCGGGATGAGAGAGAGGGCAATCCCAAGCGCTTTCTGACCTGATCAATCGGTTCTGACCAATGTTCTTCAAAACGGTAACTTAACAGAAAATCAGCTTTTTTTCCCATTGCTTGTCCTTTTTTAAGGTTAGCGGAAATAGCTTTAAATTGCCAGGGAGCGAAGATAGGATAGAGAAATCTGGCAAGCCAAAAGCTTATTTTCAGCAATTGGCTAGAATTTTGTGCCACATTAAAAGCCAGGACGCCCATTTCTCCAGCATAGCTGGTATCAAATCCGAGCAAGACGTGAAAAATATCGTGGGTGACAATATAGCGGAGGACGAAGGCGTTGCGTCTGGCAACTTCTTCTAGTTCGGGACTGATGTTGAGTGGTTGGATATGATTCGCTTTCATATGTTCGGCATATTCTCGCCCCAAAGTGCCTTGAGGATATCGGCTTAATTCCTCCAGATCGATTCGGGGGTGATATCCTGCCAAGGGTTGCAATTCGGAGATAATTTCTGGAGGGTAGATTGAAGCGATCGCATCGAATTTAAGCAAAGCAAAATCTCCCATCTCTGATTTTTTGTAAGCTTGAAAGGCTTTGTAGAATTGTTTAAGTGTTTTCCACATAATATAGATATTCCTAATTTAGCTACTGATGTCGCAGCGCTACCGCTCATATCAAGTCATAGCACTCGCGATCGCGTCGGTAGAGGCGGGTTTAGTTGATTTATCTGTTGCTGAGAGGAGTTATTGGTAAAACTCCCCCTACTTGATATTAATTCTTGTATGGAGATTGGCTGTTTGCCTACACCCAGTTGGGCGATTCTGTTGATCTCGATCTCCCAGGACTGACGCAGAGTCCATATACAGCCGATTGCAAGTGAGTCAGGGAAAGCCTTATGGCGCAAGGCAAGTGTAGCGGCCGCAAAAATGGCAGCCCGCAGACTGCTGTCCTTCGGTGTACCTCATAAAACAGCAATCCGCTGTATATCATGTGCCACCGATTGATTGGTAAAACCCACACCGTAAACACAATTAACTGTATAAGTCCGATGCTAACGGACAAGATATTACGCGGTTACCCTGCGTCTAAAGACGCAGGGTAACCGCGCACTACTCTATAAATTTATCACCCTAAGTACGAGAGAGCCTTTAACTTTGCCGAATCGGAATTTCAATCTGAAACTCCGTTCCTTTTTTTGGTGTGGATAGACACCGCAACCTACCGCGGTGATGCTCGACAATAATTTGATAACTGATGGATAATCCCAATCCGGTTCCTTGACCGACTTGTTTGGTGGTAAAAAAGGGATCGAACAGTCGAGATTTCACTATCTCGGTAATTCCTATTCCATTATCTTTGATGCTAATTCTGACCCAATCTTTGTCAATAATTTCAGTCGTAATCCGCACGCAGGGAGAAGCGAGAGACTGCTTTTCCTTTGCCGCTTCCTTTTCCCTTTCTTCTAAAGCATCGATGGCATTGCTCAAGATATTCATAAACACCTGGTTGAGCTTGCCCGCATAACATTCGACCGCAGGTAAATCGCTGTATGCTTTAATAATTTCAATTTCGCCTCGCTCGGGTTTGGCTTTGAGACGATGCTGCAAAATTAACAGCGTGCTATCAATGCCTTCATGGATATTCACCGGCTTCATTTCGGCTTCATCTAAGCGCGAGAAGTTTCGCAATGTCAAGACAATTTGGCGGATGCGGTTGGCTCCTACTTTCATAGAATCAAGTATTTTCGGTAAATCTTCCCGCAAAAATTCCAGATCTATTTCTGACTGTAAATCTTGAATTTTTAAATTTCTATTTGGATAGTATTCTTGGTACAATTTAATTAAATCAAGCAGGTTATTACTGTATTCTTTTACATGAGTGATATTGGCATAAATGAAGTTGACTGGGTTATTAATTTCGTGAGCAACACCCGCCACTAATTGACCGAGGCTGGACATTTTTTCCGTTTGAATCAGTTGCGCTTGGGTCTGGTTCAAGTTGTGCAAGGTTTCCTGGAGAATTTTGGCTTGCTTGATCAGTTTTGATTCAGACTTCCGCAAGGCAATTTCTGTCTTCTTCCTTTCTATAATTTCTTGTTGCATCTGGAGATTTTGCTTGTCGAGTTCTGCTTCTGCTAACTCGCGGCTTTCCTGCGCCAGCACTAACCACCAGGTGCCAATCCCAATCAAAACTAGCAAGGCAGCATATAATTTGAGGAATGTTCCTAAAAGCGCATTCGCCAGGAATGCAATTTCTGGAGAGAGCCAAATTTCTTGATAATAAATTATTCCTAAACAGGCTCCTACTGTGACTGATAATAACGAAAAAATTCCGATAAATTTTAAGATTCTTAATCCCATATGCGGAGATATTTTTTGGAGCAAAATATTTTTTATCTGGATTTTACTTAGCCGGTTTTTGGTAAGTTTTGAATGTTTACAAATATCGTGGCATCGACTGTTTAAACTGCAACATAAAGAGCAAATGTGACCGTCATATACTGGACAATCAGCCATATCTTGTGGTTCGTATTCCGCTCCACAAATTGAACATTTTAGGGAATGAGCAATTGTATTTTTGAGCAAAAGATTTTCTCTAGCGATGTAGTATTTGCCTTTAGTCAAAATGGCGATAATTGGAGCTAAAATAAAGGCTAAACCCAGGGCGATGAAAGGAGAGTAGGCTTGAGCAACAGGGCCAAATACACCAACGAAGGCGGCGATCGCAACTAGGGAACCTACAAGCATGGAGCCAAATCCCACCGGATTGATGTTGTAGAGATAAGCGCGTTTAAATTCGATATACGAGGGACTGATTCCCAGGGGTTTATTGATTGCTAAGTCAGCCACCAAGGCTCCAATCCAAGCGATCGCTACATTGGAGTACAGTCCCAAAACCTTCTCCAGGGTAGCAAAGACACCGAGTTCCATCATCAACAGCGCGATCGCTACGTTAAAAACCAGCCATACCACTCGTCCCGGATGGCTGTGCGTCACTCTGGAAAAGAAGTTTGACCAAGCTAAGGAACCTGCATAAGCATTGGTGACGTTAATTTTAATCTGAGAAATAATCACAAACAGCGTGCCAACAGTTAAAACTATTGCTGGATTTGAAAATATCGCTTCAAACCCAGCTAGATACATTTGAATTGGCTCGACTGCTTTGGTAAAACTGACCCCATGACTTACAGCTAAAGAGGCTAGAAAAGCGCCGCCTAACTGTTTGGCTCCCCCCAAAATAATCCAGCCAGGACCTGCTAAAATCACAGCCAGCCACCAGCGATTGCGATTTTTTGCTGTTTTATCGGGTAGAAAACGCAGATAGTCTACTTGCTCTCCCAGTTGGGCAATTAAAGAAAAAGATACGGTAGCCGCCGAACCAAACAACAGCGGATCGAAACCAGCACCGCTAGTCGATTTACCGGCAAAGTTGAACCAATTAGAGAGTGCGGCTGGCTCTTTGTATAGCACAAAAATATAAGGGGCAATCATCAAAATTAACCACAGGGGTTGCGTCCAGAGTTGGATCTGGTTAATCAGAGTCACCCCAAAGAATACCAAGGGAATAATAATTAAAGAACAAACGATATAACCAATTGCCAAAGGCAGGTGGAAATATAGCTCTAGCGCCTGGGACATAATCGCGGCTTCTAGGGCGAAGAATATAAACGTAAACGAAGCATAAATTAGCGAAGTAATCGTGGAGCCAATGTAACCGAATCCCGCGCCTCGCGTTAGCAAATCCATATCGATGTTATATTTCGAGGCGTAGTAACAAATCGGGATACCCGCCAGAAAAATAATCGCGCCCACAACAACAATTGCCCAGAAGGAATTGGCAAAGCCATAGCTGATGGCTATTGATCCCCCAATCGCTTCTAAGGCTAAAAAAGAAATTCCTCCCATCGCTGTATTGGCAACCAGCAACTCCGACCACTTGCGGAAAGATTTGGGCGTATAGCGCAGGGCATAATCTTCTAGAGTTTCACTCGCCACCCAGCTATTGTATTCCCGTCTATCTTTAATAATTATTTGAGCAGGATTGTCAGTCATGGTTTCGGCAAGTTTTTGGTTCTTAATCATATACTTTTTTTTCAAAATAGTAATATTCTTTGACTTTTCTACAGGTTTACTTCAAAATCTATTTAATTCAATTATAGTTTTATACAATATGAATTGCCTCCATGATTTTATTGATTTATCAATGGCAACAATTTTAATAATTCAGTATTTTTACGATGGTTATTTTGTGAAGCAAATTTACCTAGTAAAAATACTTAATTAAAATACGACTAATGGTATAATTTTTTATATAAAATGGTAATTTTTGTACTGAAACAGTGAAACGATCGGGACTTACCCACGACGATCCTCGAAACCGGGTTTCTTGCTGCGATATCTAGTTTGCTTTGGCGAACATTTTTCATAGAAACTTTGGTGTTTGCGTAAGTCCTGACGATATATTGAGTCCCAGAGGCGTAGCTTGTCTGATTAAGACTCAGGCGCTCTAAAATCATCAGGTAGGTCATCCACATTCCAATTCAATACCTTACACAAAGCTTTCATATCATGTCCGTTAGCAATGGTAGTGTATAGTTGTTGATGCTTACGGTGTGGGTTTTACGAGATATGTTTAAACGCAGCGCAAAAGATAAATAAACCCTTCCTTTGCTGACGCTACCGATGCTTAAGGACATGATATAACTCCTCTCTGCGCTTCTTTAATGGCGACTCTTGCTTTGATCCTTGCTGTTCCGTCATGAGATTCGATTGAGCAGGAATGGTGCGTTACACTGCGTTAACGCACCCTACACATCTACGCTGTCAGAGACAACATTGCCTTTTCCACCGCTTGTAATGCCCGATCGACTTCCTCGGCACTGACAATTAAAGGCGGTACAAACCGGACGACTTTTGGTCCTGCTGGTACTAATAACACGCCTTGAGCCATCGCTGCTTTGACGATATCGGCTGAAGTTATTGCAATATCGGCTTTTAATTCCATGCCGTTAATTAAACCCCAGCCGCGTACTTCAGCGATTTTATCCGGGTATTTGGATGCGATCGCTCTCAATCCTTCCCGCAATTGTTCGCCACGTTGTTGCACATTTTGCAGCAGGTTCTCTTTTTCCAGAGTTTGACACACCGTCAATGCCACCGCACAAGCAAAAGGGTTGCCGCCAAAGGTGCTGGCGTGATCTCCGGGTTGGAAAACATCGCACTTAGCTTTGCACAATGTGGCGCCGATGGGAATCCCGCCACCCAATCCTTTGGCACTGGTGAAGATATCCGGTTCAATTCCCAGATTTTCGTATCCCCAATATTTGCCGCTGCGTCCCATTCCGACTTGCACTTCGTCGAGAATTAGTAGAATCCCAGTTTCGTCGCAAATTTGACGTACAGCTTGGAAGTATTCTTTTTCTCCCGGACGGACGCCGCCTTCGCCTTGCAACGCTTCTAGCATAATTGCACAGACGCGCCGATCGCCTTCATCGATTTCGGCGATCGCATTCCGAATCGCCTCAATATCGTTATATTCCACGTAGTGGAATCCCGGCATCAAGGGGTCAAAATTCTTTTGATACTTCGGCTGACCCGTGGCTGTAATCGTCGCTAGCGTGCGCCCGTGGAAACTGGCGTGGGCGGTCAAAATTACCGGAAACTCGATTTCTAGAACCGTGTGGGCGTATTTCCGCGCCAATTTAATTGCCCCTTCGTTCGCTTCGGCACCGGAGTTGCAGAAAAACACCCGCTCGGCACAGGAATGGTCGATTAACCACTTCGCCAACTGTCCTTGCACGGGGACGTAATACAAGTTAGAAACGTGATGCAAGGTTTGAATTTGTTTGGTTACGGTTTCAACCATTGCTGGATGAGCGTGTCCTAAAGTGCAAGTGGCAATTCCGGCGACAAAATCTAGATATTCCCGTCCTTGAGTGTCCCAAACGCGACAACCCTCCCCCCGTTCCAACGCCAGGGAAAAACGCGCGTAGGTGGACATCACCGATTGGTCAAAATTGGCTGAATCGAACGCTTCCGACAGCACGGGTGCTGATTCTGCCGGGATTTGGGGGTTCTCAACTAAAGTTTCTACGCTCACTACCTGTTCCTTTGAATTCGCTAACTGCAATATTGTCTAATTCAACTGCTCAAACATCTGGCTTTAGCTGGGTTTAGATCGAAGACGGCTGTTTTCCCATTGAGCAGATCTATTAATTGTATTATTTATTGACCCGTAGTTCCGTTGCTTTTTCACAAATTATTAATTTTCTCACAGTAATATTACTGTAATTATTGAATTTTTATCGATACAGGACTTACGCAAAGACACCGGGTTTCTCTGAAAAATCGTTGATTTGTAAACTAGAGATCTAGGTCGAAACTTTGGTGATGGCAAGGTCGTGGGTAAGTCCTGGGATAATAATGTTACGAAATCATCCAGTTGCCACAAGCGAACGCATCACCCAAAGCGATTGCCTGCGTAAAAGTACGGTTAACTGCGGTACATTAATTACTTACGTAATTCCGCGATCGCCTATGGCGCAATGCTAGACCGCGCCGTATCGGGCACTTTTCAGACTTTTAGGCTCTAATTTACTCGCTTCATCCGTTTTTATGCTGAATCTAGCTTTTACGCGATTTTACTGAAATTACTGGAAATTAACATTTTTTCAGGATAGTATGTAAATCGAGAGAATATAATTAACTAGGAATCATTGCCTTGAGTTTATGCGTAGTTGAGTATACTGACACGATTGGTGCATCTAACCCTTCTAGTCAGGGGAATTTACTAAGGCGCGATACTTGCTACGCAAAAGCTTTGCCATCGCTTATGTTGCACACAGATATTGCACCAGTCACAACCCGCCGGGGAATAAATTCCCCGTCTAATAGCAAAAGTCGGATAAATCCGACTAAAAAAGCTTTTAGTCCACTTAAGTGGACTTCCGCTATTAGCCAGGGAATAAATTCCCTGGCGGGGTGGAAGCACAAGTGCAAGATCGCAGAGCAAAAATTAGTCACAATACTGAGTTTAAAGGGCGGGGTCACGAAGTGTGGCTCTTGCCGTATCGCATATAATTGTTACACCAATTCCAAATACGAGTCCAACCATGAGCAGAAATTTCCCCGTCTTTCCTAACTATCGCATCACCGAACAAATATACGATGGATCTAGAACGATAGTTTATCGGGGAATTTCGGAGTCAGAGCAAAAATCCGTTGTGATAAAACTGCTCAAAAGCGAGTATCCTACTTTCAGCGAATTGGTGCAGTTTCGCAATCAGTATACTATCACCAAAAATCTCGATTTAGCAGGAATTGTTAAACCGATTGTGTTGGAAAAATATGGCAATAGTTTTGCTTTAGTCATGGAAGATACGGGGGGAATATCCCTGTCTGAATACCTGGGCGACAGGTCAATGAGCCTCGATGAATTTTTGCCCTATGGGATTGCGATCGCCCAAATTTTAGCAGGACTTTATCACAACCGAGTGATTCATAAAGATATCAAGCCTCAGAATATTATTATTAATCCTGAAACCAAAGAAGTAAAACTAATTGACTTTAGCATCGCCTCTTTATTGCCGAGAGAAAATCAGGAGATTGCTAACCCTAACGTCCTGGAAGGAAGCCTAGCTTACATTTCCCCAGAACAAACTGGCAGGATGAATCGCGGCATCGACTATCGGACAGACTTTTACTCGTTGGGGGTGACATTTTACCAACTACTAACAGGTCGATTGCCATTTCAATCAACTGACCCAATGGAGTTAATTCACTGCCACATTGCGCGCCGACCAACTCCGCCGATTGAAATTGTCCCAACGATTCCCCAAGCGGTTTCAGACATCGCGATTAAATTGATGGCGAAACCGGCTGAGTTGCGGTATCAAAGTGCATTTGGATTGCAATATGACTTAGAAAAATGTTGGCAGCAATGGCAAGAAAAAAGCAGTATTAGTGAGTTTAGTTTGGGGGAGAGGGATGTAGGCGATCGCTTCGTCATCCCTGAAAAACTTTACGGCAGAGAAGCTGAAGTAAAAACCTTATTAGAGGCATTTGAGCGCGTCAGCAATCCCCCCCTGCCCCCCCTTACTAAAGGGGGGAAAGAAATCATGCTAGTTGCTGGCTTTTCTGGGATTGGCAAAACCGCCGTAGTTAATGAAGTTCACAAACCCATTGTCCGCCAAAGGGGTTACTTCATCAAGGGTAAATTTGACCAATTCAAGCGCGATATTCCCTTTTCCGCGTGGGTGCAAGCATTCCAAAACTTGATGCAGCAATTACTCACAGAAAATTCTACCGAGTTGCAAAAATGGAAAGTTAAAATCCTAGAGGCTTTAGGTGAAAATGGTCAGGTTATTATCGATGTCATCCCAGAATTAGAACAACTGATTGGCAAGCAGCCAAAAGTGCCAGAAATAGAGGGAATTGCCGCTCAAAATCGCTTCAATCTATTATGGCAAAATTTCATCCGAGTATTCGCTACAAAAGAGCATCCTTTAGTCATTTTATTAGATGATTTACAGTGGTCAGACTCTGCTTCATTGAAGCTAATGCAATTGTTGATGAGCGAGACGAATACGCGCTATCTATTGTTAATGGGAGCTTATCGCGATAACGAAGTGTTTCCCGCCCATCCACTAATGCTGACCTTGGATGAGATTCGCAAAGAATCGGCGACAGTCAATCAAATTACTTTAGCACCCCTAGACCAACCTTCTCTAAATCGCCTGATTGCCGATACCCTAAGTTGTCCAGCAGAAAGGGCAATTCCTTTGACAGAACTGGTTTTCGCTAAGACCAAAGGCAATCCTTTTTTTGCGACTCAATTCCTCAAATCTCTTTATGAAGATGGGTTGATTGCGTTTGATTTTAATGCCAGCTATTGGCAGTGCGACATTGCCCAAGTGAAGGCGCTGGCATTGACCGATGATGTCGTCGAGTTTATGGCAGTTCAGTTGCAAAAATTACCTGTGAATACTCAGGAAGTTTTGAAACTAGCAGCCTGCATCGGCAACCAATTTGACTTGGCAACCCTGGCAATTGTTCATGAAAAATCTCAAAGCGAAACAGCGGCTGACCTATGGAAAGCATTGCAAGAAGGGTTAGTTATTCCAATTAGCGAAGTTTACAAGTTTTTTCAGGAATCGGAATCGCTGGAAATTGCACAAACGTCTGATTTATCGGTTCCATACAAGTTTTTACATGACCGAGTGCAGCAAGCGGCATATTTTTTGATTCCCGAAAACAAGAAACAATCAACCCATCTCGAAATAGGGCGACTGCTGTTGAGGAATACTCTTGAAGCAGAAAGAGAAGAGAAAATTTTTGATATTGTCAATCAACTGAATATTGGAGTAGAGTTAATTACCGCTCAAATAGAACGGGACGAACTCGCTGAGTTGAACTTAATTGCTGGACGTAAAGCTAAATCTTCAACGGCTTACGGAGCTGCTAAAAAGTATTTAACTGTAGGTTTAGAACTCCTAGATATTGAGTGCTGGCAGAACCATTACAACCTGACTTTGGGACTCTATGAAGAAGCCACAGAGGCGATGTATCTAAACGGTGAGTTTGAGCAAATGGAGCAATTGGCAGAAACTGTTCTGCAAAATGCGAATGCGCTTTTAGATAAAATCAAAGTTTATCAAGTTAAAATTCAAGCTTTAAAAGCGCAAAACCAACTCAAACAATCTTTAAATTTTGGTTTAGACATTCTCGCACTCTTGGGTATAGATCTACCTAAAGATCCTGAACCGACAGAAATTCCCCTGACTTTTGAACAGACGCAATTGGCTTTACAGGGGAAACGCATTCAGGATTTAATTGACTTGCCTGATATGACTGACCCGCAAAAACTGGCAGCGACTCAAATACTGTTAAAACTCTGTCCTTCTGCCTACATGGTCACTCCAGTTCTGTTACCTCTGATTACTTTTAAACAGATTCAGTTAGCGCTTGAATATGGTAATGCATCGACTCATACTCATGCTTATGCAAATTACGGACTGATTCTATGCGGAGTCATGGGCGAGTTAGAATCGGGAGCTGAATTTGGAGAACTGGCATTAAATCTGCTGGAAAAGCTCGATGCTAAGCCTTTCAAAGCTATGACGCTGTTTGTAGAATCCTGCTTTATAAAACATTGGAAAAAGCACGTCAAGGAAACATTAAAACCCTTTCTAGATTCTTACTTTAGCGGTTTAGAAACAGGAGATTTAGAACACGCTGGCTATTCTGCTCACAGGTATTGTTACCATTTATACTTTAGTGGATCAACCGAGCTATCAAGGGTTGAACTAGAGATGCAAACCTACAGGGATGCTATCAACAAGATAAATCAGGATAGCATTCTTCAATTGCATCAAATTTATCATCAACTTGTATTAAACTTGCTGGGAATGACGGAGAATCCTTGCCGTTTAATCGGTTCAGCTTGTGATGAAGCTAAAATGTTACCGCTTCACATCGCCAATAATTACAGAATAGCTTGCTATTATTTTTATTTAAATAAGTTAATCCTTTGCTATCTTTTTGGCGAATACAAACAAGCGGTTGAGCATTCGGTGGGAGCAGAACAGTATTTAGATGCAGGAGTTGCTTCTATATTAGTGCCGATTTTTTATACCTACGATTCTCTATCTAAGTTGGCGGTATATGCTGATGTAGCTATTTCCGAACCACAAAAAATTCTCGAAGATATAGCTAATAATCAGCAAAAAATGCAGAATTGGGGAGAGAGTGCCCCGATGAATTACCTACATAAATTATATCTAGTAGAAGCAGAACGGCATCGAGTTTTAGGAGAAAAAGTAGAAGCGATCGCCATGTACGATCTCGCCATAAAAGGAGCCAAAGAAAACGAGTACGCGAACGAAGAAGCACTGGCTAACGAACTGGCAGCAAAATTCTATCTTGAATGGGGAAAAGAAAAAATTGCCCAAGTGTATTTAACTGATGCTTACTACGCATACGCACGCTGGGGTGCTAAAGCTAAAGTTGAGGATTTAGAAAAGCGCTATCCTCAATTGCTCGCCCCGATTTTAAACCAGAAAACAGCCTTAAAGACAGGCGAGACAATTGCCCAAATGATGACTGGAACTATAACATCCAGCAGTTCAGGTGTTTCAGAAATTTTGGACTTAGCAACGGTAATTAAAGCATCTCAATCCCTGTCAGGAGAAATTCACCTCGAGCGGTTGCTCTCCACCTTAATGCAAGTGATTATCGAGAATGCCGGAGCAGAGAAAAGCTCTCTAATTTTGCTAGAGAAAGATTCATTCTTCGTCGCTGCCCAATCCGTTAGCGGTAAAGGCTGTAACTTGCATTCTACTCCTGTAGCTGACTCCGAGCAAATCCCCATCACTCTGATTAACTATGTCTGGCGTACTCAAAAAACTTTGGTAATTAATGATGCCACGGCTGAGAATACATTTGCTGGTGACTCCTATATTATTCGGCATCAACCCAAGTCGGTTTTGTGTATGCCGATTCAAAATCAGGGAGTGGCGATCGCTCTCCTTTATCTGGAAAATAATCTGATAGCGGGTGCATTTACTCCAGCCCGCTTAGAAGTGTTAAAAGTGTTAGCTTCACAAGCAGCTATCTCGATTAAAAATGCCCAACTATACGCCAATTTAGAAACGATAGTAGAGCAACGTACCCAAGAACTTCAAGAAAGTCAGGTTAAATTCTCCGGAATTCTTCAGATTGCTGGCGATGCTATCATTTCAGTGAATGAAAACCAGCAGATTTGCCTGTTTAACCAAGCTGCCGAACAGATGTTTGGCTACACCGCACAGGAAGTTATCGGTCAACATCTGGATATTTTACTGCCAAATAATGTCCGCGATCGCCATCGACACCATATTGGTCAATTTGGTAGTGAAGAAGTTCCCTTCCGCAGCATGGGTAAAACTGAGCGAGGTAAAATTCAAGGACAGCGCAAAAACGGCGAACTCTTTCCCGCAGAAGCCTCAATTTCCCGACTGCAATTGCGAGATGGATTGCTGTTTACTGTAATTATGAACGACATTACCGAGCGCAAACAAGCTGAAGAAGCAATCAAACAAAAAAATCAGGAGTTAGCTAGCACGCTGCAACAACTTCAAACCACCCAAGAAGAACTAATTCAATCGGAAAAAATGGCAGCTTTGGGTCAACTGGTAGCTGGAGTTGCTCATGAAATTAACACGCCTTTGGGTGCGATTCGTTCTTCCGTGGGTTATATCAGTGACTTTCTGCAAGAAAACTTGGGCAAGTTTCCTTCTTTATTCCGCGAACTTACCCCAGAACGAGAAGAGCAATTTTTGGCATTGTTAGAGCGATCGCTCACCAATACTACCACCATATCCGGGCGCGAACGACGACAATTGCGAAAAGCCCTCACTAGCGAACTGGAAGCGCAAAATATTAACAATGCTGACACTTTGGCTAACTTCCTCCTCGATTTAGGAATTCGCGACAACCTGGAACCCCTCATCCCTCTCTTGCAACAACCTGACAGCGATAGTTTCCTCAAAATTGTGCGTTCCTTTGCGCGCTTACAAGAGAGTACTAGAGATATTACTACAGCAAGCGATCGCGCTGCCAAAGTTGTGTTTGCCCTCAAAACCTACGCCCGTTACGACCAAACTGGCGAAACCGTCCAAGCTAATATTCTCGATGGTTTGGAAGCCGTTTTAACCCTCTATCACAATCAAATCAAACATGGGGTCGAATTAATCCGTCATTACCAAGAACTCCCACCCATTGAGTGTTATTTCGATGAACTCAACCAAGTATGGACAAATTTAATCCACAACGCCCTGCAAGCGATGGATAATAAAGGAACCCTCACCATCGCAGCCATTCAACAAGAAGGTGACATTAAAATCAGTATTACCGACAGCGGTAAAGGCATCTCTGATGAGATTAAAGATAAAATATTTCAACCCTTCTTTACCACTAAACCCGCAGGCGAGGGCAGCGGTTTGGGACTCGATATCGTGCGAAAAATTGTCGCCAAACATCAGGGAACTATTACTTTTGCATCAGTCCCCGGTCAAACTACATTTACCGTTTCTCTACCTATGTTATAGGACTGGAGGCAGCAGCCCACCTACCTCGTTCCCAGGCTGAGCCTGGGAACGAGATTGGCGAGGCAGAGCCTCGCTTTTAGAAGAGCGTTACTATAAATAAACTAACTAGGAGATAGAAATGCTAACTCAAACGCCACAACGCACCTACACTCCAGATGAGTACCGAAAGTTAGAACAAACTGCTGAATTCAGAAGTGAATATCGCGATGGAGAAATTGTACCCATGACAGGTGGCACGATTAATCATAACCGGATAACGGGCAGTATCTATGCCTTCTTGAAATATGCTTTACGCGGGAAGAATGCCGAACCATTTATGAGCGATTTACGGTTGTGGATTCCCCGATATCGGCGCGCAACTTATCCTGATGTTATGGTAATTTCTGGGGAACCTGTCTTTAATCAAGAACGCAACGATGAGGTACTCAATCCCATCCTGATTGTAGAAGTGCTTTCTAACTCTACAGAAGATTTTGATCTAGAAAATAATAAATTTCGCTTCTATCGCTCGATTCCTGAGTTTCGCGAGTATATTTTAGTAGACCAATATGAGTTTTTAGTTGAGCAGTACCTGAAAAATGAATCAGGACAATGGTTGTTTCAGGAATATGAGGGAGAATCTGCTACAATTTCCTTTGCTTCGGTGGGAGTGCAAATGTCAATGAGCGATATTTATGTAGGGGTGGTTATTGAGACGGGAAAGAATCAAGGGAATCAATAAAAATGTGGTAAAATATTTGTTTCAGGCAAGATGCCCAACCCACAAATCCAAAATACACCCATTCAAAATTGAGACGAATAATGAGTAAATTTGCTATTCTGTGCGTTGATGACGAAGCCCTAATTTTAAACAGCGTTATCCGCCAACTTCAAGACGAATTCGAGGAAAAGTACACCTATGAAGCGGCTGAAAGTGCTGAGGAAGCTCTAGAAGTTTTGGCAGAACTTGAAGAAGAAGGAATTAAGACAATCGTCATCGTATCGGATTGGCTCATGCCAGGAATGAAGGGCGATGAATTTTTGATCGAAGTTCATAAAAGGTTTCCGAAAGTTGTCAAAATTTTACTCACTGGTCAAGCTGATGAAGCCGCGATTGAAAGAGCCAATAAATACGCCAATCTCCATAATTATATTGCTAAACCTTGGGACAAAAAAGACTTAATTGGAGCGATTAGATCGGGGTTGGAAAAATTATGAAAAAACCCGTCATTATCTGTGTTGATGACGAGATTACGGTTCTCGATAGCTTGAGAAGAGAATTATCGGAAGCTCTGGAAGATCATTTTGAGATTGAAACAGCAGTTGGCGGGATTGAAGCTTTAGAGTTAGTCGAAGATTTAATCGACGAGGGCTGCGATATTGCTATCGTCATTGCTGATTATATCATGCCCGATCTCAAAGGAGATGAAGTGTTAAAACAAATTCACCAGCGATCGCCCAAAACGATCAAAATCATGCTGACGGGTCAAGCCACCATAGAAGGCGTCACCAATGCCATCAACTCAGCCAAACTCTATCGCTACATCGCCAAACCTTGGCAAGCTGAAGAACTCAATATAACTGTCAAAGAAGGACTAAAAGTTTATTTTTTGGAGCAGAAGATTATCGAACAAAACGCCAAACTCAGAGAGAGCGAACGCCGCCTCGCGCAGTTTTTGGAAGCCATGCCTGTCGGCGTATCTGTCCAAGATACAACTGGACAAATTACTTACGCCAATCAAAAGGCAAAAGAATTGCTCGGCATTCAAAAAATACCGGATACCAAAACCAAGCGATTGGCGGATGTTTATCAAGTTTATCGAGGGGGAACGGACCAGTTATATCCTACAGAAGAATTGCCAATTGTCCGTTCTCTATCTGGGGAAACTGTTCGTGCTGACGACCTGGAAATTCATCAAGAAGATCGGATTGTTCCCTTGGAAGTTACTTCTACACCCATCAGAGATGACAGCGGGAAAATTATCTATGCGATCGCTGCCTTCCAAGATATCAGCGAACGCAAAAAGTCTGAAGCCGAAAGGGAAAAATTTACCCAAGAACTATTTAAACTCAACGAAGCCTTTTCCCGCTTTGTCCCCCGTCAATTTCTCCAGTTATTAGATAAACAAACCATTGTTGATATTCAACAAGGCGATTCGGTCGCCAAAGAAATGACTGTTCTCTTTTCCGATATTCGCGACTTTACCAAACTCTCGGAAACAATGACTCCAGAGGATAATTTTAAATTTATTAATGGCTATTTATCCCGCATGGAACCCGCGATTCTCCAAAATCACGGGTTTATTGATAAATATATCGGTGATGCGATTATGGCTCTGTTCCCAGGAAGTGCAGACGATGCCATAAAAGCAGCAATTGCTATGCTCAAAGCTTTAGCAGAATATAATACTACGCGCCAGGGTCCAGAACGTCCGCCGATTCAAATTGGCATTGGCATTAACACGGGCAAATTAATGTTAGGAATAGTGGGGGGAAATTTCCGCATGGACAGCACCGCGATCAGCGATGCTGTAAATCTTTCCTCGCGTCTTGAACAGTTGACAAAAGTTTATAGTGTTCCTTTGCTAATTTCTCACTACACGCTGTCGCAACTGCAAGAACCAATGAATTTTGCGCTGCGCTTGATCGATCGCGTCCAAGTCAAGGGAAAATCCCAAAAAGTTGCCGTATTTGAAGTTTTCGATGCCGATACAATCGAAATCAAACAGGCGAAATTATCGACTAAACCCCTGTTTGAAAAAGCATTATTACTGTACAATTCAGGTTGGTTAAACGAGGCGAAACAACTGTTTGAAAAATGTCTGCAAGAAAATCCGCGCGATCGGGTAACGCAAATCTATCTCATGCACTGTCAAAATAAAATTTCCGATTAAACTAACTAGAGTTGCTAGTTATATCAAAAAATTGGCTAATGGCTAATGGCTAATGGCTCAATCAGCAAAAATGCTATACTACGCTCCGATCCCAATCAGCAATTAGCCATTAGCAATTACCAATTAGCCATTAGCAATTAGCCAGTTCCTATCACCAAAGTTTCTTGCTGCGCTCTCTGGTTACAAAGCGACGATTTTTTATACTCAGATCTTGCACCATTCTCAACCTGCCTTGAAACCCTTGTTTCTTGATGAAAAATCTAGGCTTTCAAGTTTAGCTATTTGCCAGAAACTTTGGTGTTAGCCCTGGTGCAAGATGTGAGTATAGAAACTTTGGTGTTTGCGTCAAGCAATTAGCCATTAGCAATTAGCCATTAGCAATTAGCCATTAGCAGCCGCTATTCTACCTATTGGTGGATTGTTTAGATGGGCAAGCAATATTCGTGTATTCTACGCTAGAACAAAAATATCTTCGCCTCCAACAAGAGCTAGTTGCGGGTGCAATCGCGCTGTTTGGCGTCTTCCTCACAGGCACGCTGTGGTACAAGTATGTAGAAGGCTGGGGGTGGTCTGACGCGATTTACATGACGGTGATTACCCTCGCTACCGTGGGATACGGAGAAACCCAACCCCTCGGTCATCGCGGACGCATCTTTACCATCGTCTTAATTTTAATGGGCGTTATCGTCATCGGTTACATCGTCAACCGATTTACAGAAGCCCTGATTCAAGGTTACTTTCAAGAAGGAAGACGACTGAGGCAACTAAAACGCTTGATCGAATCTCTCAACCAACACTACATTATTTGCGGATTTGGGCGCACTGGTCGTCAAATCGCCTTGGAATTTGACGCCGAAGGCATCCCATTTGTGACGATAGACTCTGGGTTAGAACAAGTACAGGAAGCACAAGCACACGGTTATGTTGCCGTTCAAGGCGACGCCACTTTAGATGAGGTGTTGCTGGCGGTGGGAGTTGAACGAGCAATTTGTTTAGTCGCGGCGCTTCCCAGGGATGCAGAAAATCTTTATATCGTGCTTTCCGCAAAAACACTGAATCCTAATATTAGAGCGATCGCGCGCGCCAATAGCGAAGAAGCAATCCAAAAATTACAGCGCGGCGGTGCCGATGCAGTCGTTTCTCCTTATATTACAGGGGGAAAGCGCATGGCAGCTGCCGCCCTCAGACCCCAGGTAATGGACTTTGTCGATGGAATTCTTACAGGTGCAGATCGCGCTTTTTATATGGAAGAATTTTTAATCGATCCAGAAACTTGTCCTTTTGTCGGTCAAACATTGCGCGAGGCGAAATTGCGATCGCATTCTGGTGCGTTAGTTTTAGCCATTCGCCGCGCCGACGGCAGTCTAATTGGCGGCCCTACCGGCGAAACTATTATTATGGCTAGAGATTTGCTCATGTGTATGGGAACCGCCGAACAACTGCGCGAAATCAACAAACTTCTGTGCCCCATCAATGCCAAAACCCTGCGTCGCCCTAAACACATCTAAATTATTGCAGATTGTAGATTGCAGATTTCAGATTTTACCGCAACGGTACTTACGCGCATATTCCGGGTTTCTCTGAAAATAGATCTACGTAGAAACTGTGGTGATAGGATCGTCCTGCGTCAGTCCTAAGCAAGTCAAACTCCCCGTTAGCCAAATCTGCAATCTTAAATCTTAAATCTGAAATCATCAGCGATTCCCCTGCGCCGCAATAGATAGTTCCACGGCGGGTTTGGCAAGCTTCCAACCATGCAGAACCGCGACATTTTTTAACACAGACTTCATAATTCTGGGCGAAGCTGAAGCAAATAGCGTGCTGGGATAAACCGCAGTACCCCAACAGGGATGGGTTAAAACCGAACATTGATTCGTCGTTACCGGAAATCCCAGCAGCGCTTTGACTACCGCCGTATCGTCGTGGCGAATTTCTCCTGGACGGGAAAGCAGGGGATATCCCGTGCGAGGATCGATCAAGTCGCTTAAAAAACCGCGATCGCGCAGATTAAACGCCACATCAAACCCAAATCGCATAAATTTTTCCCGCAAGCGCTCTTTTTCCCGTTCCACATGGGGTGTACTTTCCGTCATTTCGTATCTTGCTTGCTGCAAGACAATCGCCACCCACAAAACCGGCAAGTTCCAATCTGGAATCACCCGTTCTAAGTTTTGAACCATAAATAAACTAGGTCTATGAACCGAAATTTGAACTTCTTGTCCATTGTCGGCAACTAAATGGATCGGAAGTCCATGCCGGACACTTACAGGTTGTGGATAAGCCATAACCATAAATTAATCTAGTTTTAAAGCATTCACCGGAACTTCATCCCAAGAATTAACCGTCCGCAAGCGTGCCACCCAACCCGCTGCTTTTTGTCCTTCAGTCAAATTTTGCTTGAAAGACTCGTGGCAATCTTTCGCCTGATTCTCGTTGCAGGAGGCGATGCAAGAGTAAACAAGACCCATCGGATCGATCTGTTCGTTCACCCAAATCGTCATAGCACTCCCTCTCATCTCAAATCCGCGCATAGAAAAACCAAGTATATCTACTTTGTTTTTACTAGAAAATGACTGCACGCCGCAAGATTTTAATTAGACTTTTTGACAATTTTTTGAAATTGAGCCACATTTTTTACTTGTTGCGTCCGCTCTGATTCTAACTTTGAGTCATTGACCACCGCTGTTTCCATTGCGAAGTAGGTTCCAGAGAGCAAGTTTTTTGCTCGATTTGACGCCGTTGCAAAATCACCTCTGATGCATCGCACAAACTCGGATCGCGGTACGGAATGGCAGCTTTGGTGTGCAAATGCTCTTGCTCTTGTAGCGAAAGTGGCGCTAAGTCGTTAGTGTAGCTGGCGACTGTACCCGGAGTTCGCCTCCCCACTGGTGGCGTTGCGCCAATTTGCAACCCAGCTGCCATCAATGCCGTCCGTACCGCTGCCGAACAGGAATAAGTTGCTAGCTTACCATCCTGCTTCAGGCATTTGGCGACCAATCCCAAAAATTCCACCGTCCATAATTGGGGACAAGTAGGAGGTGAAAACGGATCGAGAAAAATCCCATCTGCTTGAAATCCCGATTGATAAACTTGCCCGATGGTTATCCTAGCGTCGCCGATCAGCAATCTAGCTTGAAGTCTGTTCGTTTTAACTTGGTAAGCAGTCGCCAAATTGGTGAGAATTTCCCTAATCGATCGATTCCAGGCATCGAGGAGGCGGTGAGCGATCGCGCTATTAGGCACGCTGGGATCTAATTCCAATCCGATCCACTCCACACAGCAATCGGGATTAACTTGCCAAATCGTTTCTAAAGCCGCTGCGGTATTATACCCCAAACCGTAACAAACATCCAGCAATTTCAAACTCGGTTTTAAAGCCTTATGCCTGAGTTCGGTTGGTTCGACAAATTTCAATTCAGCTTCCTGTTTTGCACCATAGCGACTGTGAAACATTTCGCCAAACTGCGCTGAAAAAAAGGTAAACGAACCATCCTCTGTGAGTTGGGGGGTGAAAGTCTCTGTGTTTTCCATGATTCTAGTTTAAAGATTGCTTGGTCGGATGCGATACGGCTAACGCCACTCTTGGGCGCATCCGCAAGCGTTAGCTTCCGCGATCGCAACTATGCCAGTCATTTTTATCTCCCAGCATATTCCTGTAAAATAAAAGAGTAAAATCTTGCCAATTTCCTATGCCTGCTAGAGATGTCTACCATCAGGCTGTAAAGTTTGCCCCGATCAAAGATGGCTGGACGATTCTCGCAGAAGATTACGTACTACAGTATGGCGAAGATAAAGTTTACGCAGATATCGCAGCCGAACAAACAATTGCAGCCCAAAAGCAAGGACGCAGGATTATTGTAGAAGTTAAAAGCTTTTTGGGGCGATCGTTTATCAACGATTTGGAGGTTGCGGTTGGTCAGTATGTAATTTACCGCGATATTTTAGAGGAAACTAATTCTGATTTTAAAATTTACAGCAGATTGCAAGTGCATGAGGTACAGCCTTTTGGCTTCGAATGCAATAGCGGCACCCTTAAGGGTGCCGCTATTGCATTCGAAGGTGTACCTCATGCGCCTGCAAAACGCTATATTTAGCAATTACAAAGGCAGTATACAAAAACAACTTTCAAATAAAATTAGCTCAAACCATCCTTAAACGCAATCAAGTAAATTTACTCATTATCGAACCAGAAAATGAGGCGATCGAACAATGGATAGAATAGAACAATACCGCCAAATCATCAAAAAAATTATAACTGAATACCACAATCTTAATCTAAAATCTCCAAGCTCCACCCTTGAGAGTGCTGTGGTGTTTGATGAATCCAACGATCGTTATTTGCTACTAACAATGGGTTGGAACAAGGATGAGCGCATTAAAGGCGTAACGATTCACGTGCGGTTAAATAATGGCAAAATTTGGATTGAGGAAGATTGGACAGAAGATGGAGTGGCAACCGACTTGCTGCGGGAAGGCATAACCAGGGAAGAAATTGTGCTAGCATTTCATCCGCCACAACTTAGGCAATATACTGAGTTTGCTAGCGCTTAAAAATTCCCTATGTCTGAAACCAATGCCTTGCAGTTAAAACAAGCAGCTTACCCTGTGTTCAACGATAAACTGATATCCATCAGCTTGTTTGCAGGAGCTTTTGGCCTAGACCTGGGAATGGAACAGGCAGGCTTTCATACAGTCAATGTGGTAGAAATAGACCCTGATGCGGTTAAGACTATAGCGCTTAACCGCCCACACCTGTTTGAATGTGCCGTACCAAGAGACATTCAACAAGTCAGCAGCCAAACTCTCTTGGAACAAGCAGGGCGCGTATTAGGAATTGGCAGATCTTTGCGTGCTGGTGAGGTAGATATTGTGACTGGTGGGCTACCCTGCCAACCTTACAGCACGGCAGGAAAACGGGGTTCTATAGGCGATCCTCGCGGTAGCTTGTTTATGGATTTTATTCGCATTGTTGAAGAAGTCCAGCCCCGCTTTTTTGTCATGGAAAATGTCAGAGGGCTACTTTCTGCACCCATTCGTCACCGCCCCCATCATCAAAGAGGACTGGGTTTTCCACCTCTAGAACCGGATGAAATGCCAGGAAGCGCCCTTCAAATAGTATTAGCAGAGATGAAACGGATTGGTTATGAAGTTAACTATGGTCTTTTAAACGCAGCTGATTACGGTGTTCCTCAAGTTAGGGAAAGAGTCATATTTATCGGCTCAAGAGATGGTCATTCGGTGACTCTTCCTTTACCTATTTATAGTGAAAAAGCCATCCGTGGGCTACCAAAGTGGCCTACGCTCAAACATGCGCTTGAGGAGTTAGTTGACACTCAACCCGAATACATTCCTTACTCACAAAGTCGTATTAAATACCTGCGCCTTTTGAAAGCCGGACAAAACTGGAGACATTTGCCTGATGAATTAAAAAAGGAAGCGATGGGAGGTGCATACAAATCAGGCGGTGGTAAAGTTGGTTTCTATCGGCGTTTGTCTTGGGATAAGCCCTCGCCTACCGTCACAACAAGTCCGCACCAGAAGGCTACAGATATGTGCCACCCAGAAGAATTGCGCCCCCTGAGTGTGAGAGAGTCTGCACGGATTCAGACTTTTCCAGACGATTGGATATTCTATGGTTCAACTGCGTCTAAATATCGCCAGATTGGCAATGCAGTTCCAGTACTTCTAGCAAAAGCAATTGGTGAATACCTACACCAGCGGCTTCAGGGAGAAAATGTTCAGGGACGAGTCGAGTTTTACCAACTCCCTCTTTTTACATAATAACCAGACTAGGAGACTACAGCGTGTCAGATGATAAACTTCATGAAATGTTAGCCTTTGTCCTACGAAATGAAATTGGTGTAACTGCAAGTAAAGCTCGATATGAGAGCTTCTCAATTTTCAGATTTAGAGGAATTTATCAATGTAACAGAGGAAGCTCTCAGCAACATTAAAAGTATATCTGGGAAAAAAATGCTCAAACTAACCGCTGATGAAATTAAGCGTATCCTATCTTTTGTATCATCAGGGAATCTATCTCCACAACTGACAGTAGCTGAGAATTTATTAGCCAGTATCAGTCGAGATTTCACGAAAAGGCAGTTAGCTATGCTCACGCTCTTGTCTCTGGAAAATCTTAATCCCAACCCATTTTTAATTAGATCCCTTAACCTGGAAACCCCAGAAAAGGTTGTTCGCCTCAACGTTTATATGGCAACAACAAGATCGATCGTCACGTCAATGGGCTTTTTTATCCAAAATATCCTCCTAGCTAGTTCAGAAACTATCGAAAATGCTCCTAAAAATTCCGGGTGGGATTTGATGAAGACTAATCTTAGTGGTGAGCGAAGCTGGATTCAGGTCAAAAGTGGCCCAAACAGCATGGATAAAGATCAGATAGTCTATTGGGCTAAGAAAATACAGGAAAAAATTGATGAGGGAGACAAAGCTTATCTGGGGATTACCTATGGAAAAAGAACTCAAAGTACTGTAACAATTGGACTGCTGAAACAACTGTTACCCGATTGGGAAATGAGGACTTTGATCGGGCGGGAACTCTGGGATTTTGTCAGTGACGATCCCGATTACAGTTCCCTATTGTTAGAAATCCTACGGACTTCAGCGGCAAAAGTATTACATCAGCACTCTATATCCGAAGAGATTGATGCTTGCTGCGATCGGATAGCAAATGAATTTATTAAAAAGTACGGTAGCGGTACTCAAGGAGTAGATAATTACATCAAAGATATATTTTAGTCAGGAAAAACCAATGTCTGAGAACACTTTTGTCATTTCCCCCCAATGGCTTTCCCAACACCTCGACGATCCGCAAATAGTTGTTGTAGATTGTCGCTTTTCCCTGGACGATCCGGAACTGGGACAAAGGCAATATCTCCAAAGTCACATTCCTGGCGCTTATTATCTGCATCTCAACCGCGATCTATCCAGTCCAGTTGGGCGTCACGGGGGACGCCATCCTTTACCCAACATCACAGAATTAGCCGAAAAATTAGCCTCGATTGGCGTTAATTCCCAGGAAACCTTAGTTATCGCCTACGATGATTCTCGCTTTGCCTTTGCCGCGCGTTTGTGGTGGCTGCTACGCTATATGGGACACGATAAAGTAGCGTTGCTCGATGGTGGTTTTGCCGGATGGCAAGCAGCGGGATATCCCGTCACAGATGCCGTGCCTACGCCCCTACAACCGGGGATATTTGTACCAAACGTGCGTCCGCACCTCCTAGTAGACATCGACGCCGTAAAAGCCAGAAAAGACCTCCCAGAGGTAATTTTAGTAGACTCGCGCGAACCAGAACGCTATCGCGGCGAACGAGAACCCATCGACCCGATTGCCGGACACATTCCTTCTGCCGTCAACTATCCTTGGAAAGATGTTACCGACTCTCAAGCACGCCTGCGCCCCCTCCCAGAACAACAACAACGCTGGGAAAGCTTAAAAGATGCCAAAGAAATAATGGTTTATTGCGGTTCTGGTGTAACAGCTTGCGTCAATTTATTGTCATTAGAAATCGCTGGAATTAAGACCGGCAAGCTTTATGCAGGGAGTTGGAGCGATTGGTGTTCTTACCAATTGTAGATTTTAGATTGCAGATTTCAGATTGATATCGTTGACCGTTGCATCGGAATTACGACCTGTAGGGAAAATTAGCAATTAGCAATTAGCAATTAGCGATTGGCAAGAAAGCTAATTATTCCGATGCAACCGGATTTGATCTGAAAGCAGAATTTTTGTTTTAAATCTGCAATCTACAATCTTAAATCTGCAATTAATTAATAAATCGGAACATCCACACTGTAAGTGACGCTGAAGAATAAACTATCAAAATCAATCGACGACTCGGAAGAACCGCCTACAGTCACCCCACCTGAGACGCTAATTTGACTATCGCGCAAGACGCCATAAGTTAAGCGACCCATAATGCGATGATACTGGTCATAGCGATCGCGCACGGTAAAGTCGGAGCGCTCAAACTGGTAGTCCATAGCAACTTGCAGGTTGGTTTGGAAAGAATAACTCAAAGATAGGTACAAAGAGTTGATAATCCGACTGCGGCTATCCGGATCGGCAAAACTGACGCGAAAATCGTAGTAGGAATTCAGCCTTAGCCGTCGCGTCAACTGGTCTTGTCGCGACAGGGACAGGTAAGCTATATGCTCGTTCAAAAAGCGATCGTCAACCACAGCTCGATAAAACTGTTGATTAGTCCAACCAATTTCACCGAACATCCCACGGCTAAGGCGTTGGCTGATACCCGTTCTAAATCTCAGCAGATTGTAATCATACTGCGGTTCTTTAATGTAACGAATCAAACTACCTTCAATCGAGGGAGTTAAAAAAGTATTACGTCCGATTTGGGGAACCGCCCAAAGCATCAAACTCGGATAAATCAGACTATCACCCACCGGATCGTCGCTGGACAATACATTACTTGTTTGGAAATAGCTGATCCGAGGCAGCAGGTGCAATATTGGAGTGCTTTGACGTTGTGGTGCAGGTGGCGCTGGTTTGGGTGGCGTTACGGGTGGGGGTAATTCTTGTTGTCGCAGGCGCAAAATCCCCAGATCCGGATCGCCATTTGTCTGTTGCGTATCCGACTCAGCTTCTGCCTGTTTAGGTTGGGACTCAGCTTCTAGTTGCTGTGCTTGTGGCGCGCGTTCGCGCAGCGTGTTGCTTTGCAACTTATCGCTATCCTCGCCTTCTCTATTCTCCCCAGTGTCGAGCAGCAAATCTGCGGCTCCTCTATGGGGAAAACCCTCCAAATCATTCGCTGTTGGCAACGGATACCCTTCGACACTTTCCTGAGGATTTTGTAAAGGGGTTGGTTGTTGCTGGGTAATAGATTGAGCGGTGAGCGCGTTAGGATTGAGTTCGGCATCTGGCAAGACACCGTTCAAATGATTTGTATCGCTTGCTTGCCTTTGAGCGAGCAGTGGGGTTTTCTTTTGTGCATTCCCCAAGCTAGCAAACAGCGAGGCGATCGCTGACCCAGATAAACGAACCCCAGAGGAAATTACCGTTTGATCTGGCGTTTTGTCGGAAGCTGCCAGCAATGCGGTATCCTTTTCCCAACTAGCAGCGGCAGCACTCAATCGACTAAAAAACAAAGCTTCTCCACTGGAAGCCAACACTATCCAGCCAGCGAGATGTATCCAACGTAGTCGTTGACGTTTTCTACCCAGTTGGTTGCGAAGCAGCATTTGGTGGCCTAGTGACGCAAAAAATCGGAGTTAATCAGACTTTCCTGTTTACGGAGCCCATCTGTGAGCGGTATCCCCAGCAGTATTGTCAAACTTTACTCAACTTATCACCATAAATAGCCATTTATGGTATTGTATAACCTGATTAAATAACTCCTTCGTCGCGACGTGGGATTGAGGCTTTCTAGTTTCCACCGAACACTTTTGAGTTTTAGATACAAGCCAGAAGCCCTTTTTCCGGTTGAGCGCCATTTGTCTGAAATATAGGCATCTTTCTAATATACATCATTAATGCTATTCTTCTTGCAGTTCTTCAGGCATTTTTTTTCGTATTTTCGCAAAAAGTACAGCTTGGCGCTGAAACAGTGCATAATACTCATAAACTCTCGCCTCTCAGGCAGCCGAAAGTTGTGGGTTCTTCAGCACCACAATCTGACAGTCGAATAGGGCGCAAAACCATTCCACAAAGTCAAACCCAAATCGAACCAGTCGGTCAGGGTAAGCTACAACGATTTGTCTAATCTCCCGATTAGACACCTGCGTCATTTCTCAAAAAAGTTCAAGAAAGCACGCTTATAAGTCTAAGGCGGCTTGCTGTAAAACCTGAGAAGGTGGTTCTTTCAACCACTCATACTCTTTTTTGAGTTGTGGGAGTAGATTGATTATTTGGTTTCTACTTAGCCCTTTGCCATTTAATGGTGTGGAAGTAACGTTCTTTGACCCACTTTTTGCTTTTATTGGGGTGTCTACGCCTACCCCATTTCCAGAGGTATTGCCATACTCGGTGTGAGATATAGCTGAAGGTTTCTTTGCTAACTCCACTTTTGTATTA